>CAYUXD010000129.1:0-6757 GCA_964448655.1 uncultured Eubacteriales bacterium | reverse complement strand
GCTTCAACTTCGAGGCGCTTTAAAGAACATAGGGTTGAGTCTTCAAAATTTTTCGCATTGTTTTTCAGAGTACAACCAGGATAATAACTTATTTTCATTATGATTCCTTATGCCATTTTTGTTAAAAAAATTATAGATCATAACTCAAAATTTATGATGTAAATTTCCTCATGCTGCTTATGATAGCAATAGGGGGAACATCACTCTTTTCTGCATCTGAAAGTTTTTCAACCTTGAGGTGGTCCTCTCTTTTACGCAGCAATATTTGCCTTATGGCTTCTATGACTTCAGCAATGTTTATTCCTTTAGGACAGCGAGCGTTACAGGTAAAACAGGAAGCACAAATCCAGATGGACTTTGACCGCAGAAGCTCATCCTTGAAGCCAAGCTGGGCGTAGCGGATTATTTGATTGGGAAGGATGTCCATTTCAGAGACTGCAGGACAGCCTGCAGAGCACTTACCGCATTGATAACAGGCAAGAAGATTCTGGCCGCTTAATTCTTCCACCTTGGCCACAAAGGGATCTTTGATCTTTCTTTTGGAGATGTTAATTCTCATTAGAGTTTACTTACTTAAATTATAGAACACAATCTCCTATAGGTAATATAGGATAAGTAAAGAAATGAATTACTTTTCAGTACAACATAATTAGCGAATTCTGTCAAGAAAATTATGTTATTTAGGCAGAAAACCTGCCAGTTTTTTTCTCTTTTGGGCCAATTTTTGGTTTTAGAGGCAGAAATTCTATAAAAATTTGGCATCTTTTCAATAAATGGCAATAAATGGGGACAGGCCCCTTTTTTTAATAAATGGGACCTGTCCCCATTTTTAGCCAAATCGTGCCACTTTTCGTCTTTTTTTATCCCATTTTTGGTTATTGCGGCAAGAGTTATATTGAACATTAGGATCTTTTCAGTCCTCCGAAGAGAAAGAGGATGCAGAATGAATTAAGGAGGAAGAGATATTTAATAAGAAGGGGAAACCCGACAAGAGGAATAAGGAAAGTAGAGGCGGCAAGTGCTCCAAAAAAAGAACCCAGCAAGTCCAAACCATAGCCCAGGCCGTAGTTTTTTTTCTCTCTTAAAAAGAGATTGTTGGATACGACAAACAAATCGCCCCCCAAAAAGCCGAGGAGAAGAAGATAAATAAAGAAAAAAAGTTCGGGGGGATGTATCTTCAAAGTAAGATGGAGAAGGAGGACGAGGAGTAGAATGCCAAACTGGATGAAAAGTAACTGAGCGAAATATATTTTTTTTCTCCTCTTCCCTCGAAAAGAGCCTAAGAAAAGGCCGGTCATAAAGCAGGTGAGAAGCAGCGCAATCCGGCGATAAACGTATCCATACAGAGTTTGAAAAGAGATGATAACAATGATCTCAACGACTATGGTGGTGAAGCCCATAACAGCCAGAGGAAGGAGGAAAAAAGTTGATTTCTTTCGCCTCCACCAGAGAATGATAAGGAGGGAGATAAAAAGAATTAGAGGGAGATCCAACAGCCAGAAGAAATGAACCTCGGAGAAGAAAGAAAATATTTTCCTTTCCAATCCTTTGAACTGAGTGCTCCAGAGCACAGAATTATAGAAATAGCTTATGGGAGAGAAGTCCTGGTTTATTGTTTTTTTGCCCGAAGATACTTTCTCTTTTATAAATTCTATCCTGAGCGAACTAAGACGAGAAAAGAGGAGCTGGGGGCTTACATAGGAATTCTCGAGGTTTAAGTCTTCTATTTTCTGGCTGAGTTTCTCGAATTCTATGGATAGAGGCTGAGACGAAGCCAGGAAGATGTTTGTATCTCCAGGCACTACTTCTACGAAAGGGAACGCCTCTTTCAGGGTGAAATACAGGGAGGCGAGAAAGTTTTGGAGCTCAAGGCTGATATAATTTTCTGCTGATGGAACACGAAAGGAAAACACGCCTTTCTCTGTCAGTTTTTCTCTTGCCTTAAGGAAAAACTCTTTGGTATAAAAACGATTGATTTGGGCTGTGGCCGGTTCAGGCAGGTTGAGGATAATCATATCGTATTTTTTCCGGGTTTCGTTAAGGAAGGCTCTTCCATCCTGATAAAATATATGGATCCTTTTATTCCTCAAGACGTTTTTTTCTTTCTCGGGTAGAAATTGGAGGGAGAGACGGATGATTTCGGGGTCAAGCTCGACATAGTCCACCTCGACTTGAGAATATTTGAGAATCTGGCTCAGTCCTCCGCCAGCTCCTCCTCCCACCAGTAGAACATTTCTCGCCCTGGGATTCTGGAGAAGAGCAAAATGGACAGATTCCTCAGAGGCAGCTAGATTTGGGTAGGAATAATCAAGGAGGCTGTTATTATAGAGGGAAATCTGCTCCTCGGTCTTGAGAATCTGGAGTTTGCCGTAGGGTGTATCTTTGCTTTTTATGAGAGAAAAGGGCTTCCAGTAGATTTTTTGACTGGGGAAGTCAAAGGATATGAAGGCCGCCAGGAAAATGAGAATGGAAAGAGGGACAATAATTTGCTTTTTTTTGCCGAAGGAAAAGAAAATAAAGAGAGAAGCAGATGCTCCGACAATCGCAGCTCCCTGCCAGTTGGAGAAAACCGGGATGAGAAAAAGATAGACTATCAATCCTGCTACAGAAGAACCCAAAGACTCCAATAAATAAACGCGGTAAAGATCCCCTTTCTGGAAATGAGCATTGAAGACAAAAAGAATTCCCAGAGGAAAGCTTATAAAAAAAGCAAGCACAAGAGAATAGAACAACATCGGGATTATTCCCGTGATTTCCCCAGGAAGTACGTGCAGGAAGAAGCGGGAAAACCTGAGGGCTAGGAGACAGAGAGGAAGAAAAAGTATAACCGCATAATAGGCTTGGGAAAATCTTAGGGGATTGAATTTCAGTTTGGAGGCAGAAATACTTCCCAGACCACCCCACAAAAGCCAGGCAGCAAGGATAAAACCAAAAGTGATTTCGTTTCCGTAGAAATGAACAGAGAATTCTCTTAATAAAAAAATTTGGAAGGAAAGGGCAAGGAAACCCAGAAGAAAAGGCGGGACAAAGGTTATCAACTCCAGATCCCTGGAATGGGATTATTACAATATTTACACTTTCCTCCTTTGAGCTCAATTTCATTTATCTGGTAGCCAATCCGCTTAATAACAATTTTTTTGCAGTTGGGACAATACGTGCTTTCTGCTGGATGACCGGGAACGTTTCCGATGTAAACATAATGAATCCCTTCTTCGAGAGCGATTTTTTGAACTTTTTCCAGGGTGGACACAGGAGTTGGAGGAAGATTTTTTATAAGATACTTGGGAACAAAGCGGGAAAAATGGAGAGGCACATCAGGGCCGATCTCTTTCATAATCCACTGGCACATCTTGCGGATTTCATCCGGGCTATCGTTTAGGGTAGGGATGACAAGATAAACGAGTTCCAGCCAGACGGAGCTTTTATGCACGATTTTTATGGCTTCAAGGACTGGCTGGAGCTTTCCTCTCACATAATTTGTGTAAAAGTCCTGGGAGAAAGCTTTAAGATCAACCTTTATGGCATCCACAACTTTTGTTAGATCCTCTATAGGTTCAGGATTGATATGCCCTCCAGTTATGACAACGCTCTTGACTCCTTTTTTGCGGGCTTCTAAAGATGTGTCGTACATGTATTCGTAGAAAATAACAGGCTCTGTGTAGGTATAGGCGATTACAGGGCAGCGGTATTTCTGGGCAGTCTCCACGACTGCCAGCGGAGGGAGATCATAATTTTGGACCTGTTCCGGTCTAACCTGGGATATCTCCCAGTTCTGGCAGAATTTGCAGTTTACATTGCAGCCAGCAGTAGCGATGGACAGGGCACTGCTTTTGGGTAGATAGTGAAAAAGAGGTTTCTTCTCGATGGGATCCACAGCGATTGAGCAGGCTTTGCCGTAAACCAGGGTGTAGTAAGTGCCTCCGATATTTTCTCTAACCCCGCAGTAGCCTCTCTCTTTATCCCCCAATTTACAGAAGCGGGGACAAAGAGTACATTCTATTTCACTGTCAGGATGTTTTTTATAGTATCGAGCTTCAACTTTTGAGAGGTTTGCTTCCCCACCAAGAGCATAGAGATCCATGAGGAATGCCGGAAACGTGGAGGTTCGATTTATCAAACCCGTACTTGCCAGAAAAGTGGCTCCTCCAGCTGTTTTGAAGAATTGTCTTCTTTTCATTTTAATAAATTCAATAGAAACCTATTTTGCATACGACTTGTAAGATCGGCTGGTTTAAATCTCCAATTTCCATGTTCATTAGCTTAGACATTAATTATTTTAATTTCACCCATTAAAAATTACAATTTTTTCATTTCTGATTGCTGGGAGCTGGCCTCATACTTCCTCTTCTATTATTTGTATCTCTTCTGGATTTGCCTTTCCCAATCCCATTTTTTCAGCAGTTTTAATATAGATAGGAGCTCTTTTTTCTTCATTTAGGGTGGGAAGTCCCTTCTTGGCTCTTAGCTTTTCAATAACCTGCCAGCCAACAAAGTCAGCTGCCACAGGATCCAGGCTGAAAATAAGAGCCTCGTATTTTTCAGCCCATTGGGTATGGTAAGAAGGTCCACGATGATATTGAACTATTAAGCTGTCCAGAATGGAGAGTTTATGCTTTCTTTTTATAAATTTTGTCTCAAAAAGCTCAGCTACAAAGGGATTACAGTTAAAATCGTGGTATTTATTGGGATTATGGATGGCCCCGAAGTAATTTTTCATTCCCGCCGTAATCCCCGCCATGCCGTGGTCTTTTAGAATCGCAAGGCTTATAGATGCTGTGATCTTATCCGATTGAATCGAGGAGAAAAGACTTCCGATATTGAGATGAGATGTTAGTTGAGAATCATAGCCGACTCCTTGGGTATCTGTTCCAAAAACCTTGATGCCTCCGCGGTTGAGGTTCAGACGGTATCCTGCTTCCCTCAGTTCCCTGTTGGTTCGGTCCCAGATGATAATGTTACTTTGCTGGATTCCGCTATCTTGAAGCAATCCGGCTAATGAGAAAGAAACCTCAGGACGGGAAGACAGTTTTCTTCCGCCGATAGTGTTGATTTTTATCCCCACTTTGTCGGAGCTTTTAAAGAGTAGGCGAAGGCCATCTTTTGGATTTTGCTTATCCATCAAGATTTGAGTTCCCCGATTATACATACTCAGGAGTTTCTCTTGATCTATATCTCCCCCTCCTTTCAGGACTCCCTTTCCTCTGATGAGAACGACTTTTGATGCCATTACAATTAAAAAGTACTCCCCTTTTCATATGATGTCAATGAGACCTGTCAATAGGTCAAATCTTTATTATATCTTTTGTAGGGGCTTGATTTATCAAGCCCACATTTTGAACTAATTATTTATTAAAAACAAAGATGCGCTTTACTTTATTTAGGCTTGTCAAGAAAGGAATTTGAGCTTATAGTGAAAAAATACAAGCTAAATATATGGAGCATTAATGATGAGAATTTCGAAAGCCAAAAAATTATTAAAACTATTCCTTCCTTTTATTCTGTTCTTTTCTTTTTTAAATGCGGGAGGAGCTCTATTAGATGAGGAGGGTGTTTCTTCGCTCCATTTCCTTTTACCTGACGTTGTTACTTGGAAGATTCCTGAAGCTCCCCAGGATTATTTTCCGGAAACACTTTTCGAGTATATCAATGGTGCTGCTGAGATCTACCTTTCCTATGATTTTAAAGAATTGACCGTAGGGCAGTATGAAAAAGGAGATAGTAATGCCTCTCTTATTATAGAAATTTATGATATGGGAAACGAAATAAATTCATTCGGGATTTACAGTGCAGAACGATTTCCTGATAGCCAATTTATCTCTTTAGGTAACCAAGGATATCTGGAAGAAGAAACTCTGAATTTTATAGCAGGAAAATACTATATTAAGCTTCTTTGCTTTGACAGTGGGGAAGATTCTGCTGACTTCCTGAAGCTTTTTTCTCAGGAAATTGTGAAAAGAGTCAAAGATAAGGGAACTCTCCCGCCTGCCCTAGCCTTTTTCCCTAAGCAAGGGCTCGTTCGAAACAGTGAGAAGTTTATCTTGCGCAATTTTATGGGCTACAGTTTTCTCCATGATGGCTATCTGGCTAACTATAAACTTGAGGGCCTTGAGTTTGATTGTTTTTTGGTAGAGGGAGAAAACGCAGAAGATGCCCGGAATATGCTAAAGCAATATCTGGAAAAAAAGGACAAACAGAGCGTCCAGGAAATTTCCGCGGGGTATCTCATCAAAGACCGCTACTACCACAACATTTATCTGGCCAGAGTTGAGAATTACCTATGCGGGGTAATGAAAATAAAAGACGAATCTCAAGAAGTAGGTGATAAGTATTTTGGAATGTTGATCGAGTCTTTGAAAAAATGACTGTTTTATTATTCTGATTACATCCTGAATTTTCGTGTTTGTAATTTAAAAAGGTTTAAAAAGGGGACAGGCTACTTTTTCTGGAAGAAGAAGGACTATCTATACTCGTGGACAGTTCAGACAGAAAAGGGGCCTGGCCCCCTTTTTTTATGTCCTTCCAGAAAAAGTAGCCTGCCCCCTTTTTTTGCTCTTTTTTGCCTTTTTAATTTTGATTTCAATCCTAAATAGATTATAATTAGCAAAGAATTTAAGAAGAGCCAATGCAAGGGAATAAAGTTGTTGCTGCCGCTCTTATAATTCTTGTTATTTTTGTCGTGGGGGTTGTTATACAGCAGGCAAAGCCTGTTCTTTTTCCCTTTTTTTTGGCTGTCTTTCTTTCCTTTATCCTCTCTCCA
>CAYUXD010000128.1:0-6838 GCA_964448655.1 uncultured Eubacteriales bacterium | reverse complement strand
TCTCCAGGTATACATCACTATGCCCGAAGGCACCCATAACGATGTGACCAATAACCTCTGCAAGCAGGTCGAATAGAAGATTTACAATGATATCGGTCGCACTAATCCCGATGTGGAATCAGTGGTCTCCAATGTGGCTTCTAATGCAGGAGCCGGAATTTTTGAGCGCTCTTCTCAGGATAAGTTGGCCAAGGTAACCATCTCCTTTGTGGAATATAAATACAGGACCGGGATATCTACCGGGGAATATCTTGGGAAGCTGCGCCAGGAATTGACTGGAATAGCAGGAGCCAAAATCCGCATTGACTCGGGAGTGATGGGACCTCCCACCGGCTATCCCATCAACATGGAAATTAGTGGAGATAATATTGACGAACTGGTAAGCATAACTTACAGGCTGGAAGAATTCATTCAATCATTAAACATTCGAGGAATTGAGGAACTGAAGTCCAGCATGGAGGTCAGCAAGCCGGAACTCATCCTCAATATTGACAGAGAGAAGGCAAACAGGCTGGGTATCTCCACGGCTCAGGTGGGGATGGTCCTGCGCACTGCAATTTATGGTACAGAGGTCTCCAAGTTCAAAGAAGGAGAAGAGGAGTATCCGGTCATGGTCCGCTTGGACGAGAAATACCGGAATGACATAGATGTCCTGCTCAGTCAGGAAATAATGGTTCCCGGCGGGAATAATGGACCGAAAAAAATTCCGATTTCCTCCTTTGCCCATGTGACTAACCGGACAAGCTACGGCGGAGTTACCAGGCTGGATAACAAGCGGGTCATCACCCTGTTCTCCAACGTGCTCTTCGGGTATAACGCCAACGAGATCATTCGCCAGATCAGCAGCCAGCTTCCCAGGTTCGAATTGAAAGAGGGCTATACGGTCAAATTCACCGGTGAACAGGATTTTCAAGCCGAGGTCGGCAGTTTTATGGTCAGAGCATTTTTTATTGCTACAGCTCTGATCTTGATCATACTGGTCGCGCAGTTTAATTCTATATCCAAGCCGCTTATCATCATTCTTCAGATCGTTTTCAGCTTAACCGGGGTTTTTCTGGGCTTTGCAATTTTTGGTAGGGACATTTCAGTCATGATGACGGGCATGGGAATCATTGCAGTTGCCGGGATTGTTGTCAAAAACGCGATCATTATAGTTGACTACACGGATAAACTGATAGACACCGGTATGGATAAAATTGAGGCCATCGTCCGTGCTGGTGCTACGCGGTTGACTCCTGTCCTTTTGACAGCGCTTTCCACGATACTGGGACTTTTCCCTCTTGCCATCGGCATTAACATAAATTTCATGACTCTATTCACTGAACTGAGGCCGCAGATCTACTTCGGCGGTGACAGCCCTGTTTTTTGGAGCCCTCTGGTTATGACCATAATCTTTGGACTATCCTTTGCTACGGTCTTGACTCTTGTCGTTGTTCCAGCCATGTACAAGCTCATCTACGCCCGCAAAAATTAGGTATTTTGACACATTATAGGTTCTGTGTTAAGAGTCTTTAAGAAGAGGAGGGAAGAATGAAGCTTAAGGTTTTTCTTATTCTTCTATTGGCATTCTGTGTTCTAAGTCTAGTTTACACGAAAATAGCACATAAGGATTATCCCCTAAAACCGGTCACATTCACTGAGGTTCAGGTTAGCGACTCGTTCTGGCTGCCGCGGATGGAAACCAACCGTAAGGTCACGATTCCTTTTGCCTTTAAAAAGTGTGAAGAAACCGGACGAATTGATAACTTTGCCAAGGCCGGTGGTTTGATACCAGGCAAGTTTGAGGGCCTGAGATACAACGATTCAGATGTCTTTAAGATAATGGAAGGAGCGGCTTATTCCCTGAGCCTCCATCGGGACCCGGAGCTTGAGAAATATATGGATGATTTGATCTCGAAAGTCGCGGCTGCCCAGGAAGAAGACGGTTATCTCTATACGACCCGTACCATTGATCCTGAAAATCCTGCTCCCGGTGCAGGTGAGAAACGCTGGTCAAACCTCGGCTCAAGCCATGAACTCTACAATGTCGGGCACATGTACGAAGCGGCAGTCGCCTATTATCAGGCGACAGGCAAACGCAGTTTTCTGGATGTGGCACTCAAAAACGCTGATTTTATTGCAGAGGTATTTGGGCCAGAGAAAAGGAGGGGATTCCCCGGCCATCAGGAAATAGAGATCGGGCTGGTTAAACTTTACCGGGTAACAGGAGACGAAAAATACTTGAAACTGGCCAAGTTTTTTCTGGATGAACGCGGACCAGAAAAGCACAAGAAAATGTTTTCCGACTCATCACCGTTTTCTATCTACAATCAGGACTGGTATCTCCAGGCCCACAAGCCGGTCATTGAACAGAGCGAAGCAGTCGGCCATGCCGTCCGCGCCGCCTACATGTATTCAGGCATGGCTGATGTGGCAGCGCTTACAGGCAATGAAGCATATATCAAGGCCATTGACCAGATCTGGGATAATGTTGTTTCCAAAAAGCTGTACGTGACTGGAGGAATTGGCTCCCGCCACGAAGGAGAGGCTTTTGGAGATGATTACGAGCTTCCCAATGCCACAGCTTATAACGAGAGCTGTGCGGCCATCGGCAATGTTTTCTGGAACCACCGCCTTTTTCTCCTGTATGGTAATGCCAAATACATAGATGTCCTGGAACGGACACTCTATAATGGCCTTATCTCGGGGATATCACTCAGCGGCGACCTCTTCTTTTATCCTAATCCCCTGGGGTCAGACGGGAAATACAAGTTTAATCAGGGGGAAGCAACCCGGAAACCTTGGTTTGACTGTGCCTGCTGTCCTGGAAATTTTGCCCGCTTCCTGCCGTCCTTTCCCGGCTATGTCTATGCCCATTCAGATGATACAATTTATGTGAATCTTTTTGTGGAGAGTAAAGGAAAAGTTAAAATCGGCAAAAATTCCGTGAATTTGACGCAGCAGACTGACTATCCGTGGGATGGAAATGTCAAGATCACTATCGAGCCTGAGAAGGAGGCGAAATTTGCCGTTTATGTCCGCATTCCGGGCTGGGCCCGGAATGAGCCTGTACCGAGCGATCTGTATTCATTCATCAATCCAAGCAAAGAAAAGATAACACTCAAGGTCAATTCAGAAGCACTGGAACTTGAAACGGACAAAGGCTTTGCCCGCATCCTTCGCCGCTGGAAAAAAGGAGATGTTGTCGAGCTTTCCCTGTCCATGCCCGTCCAGATGGTCATTGCCAATGAGAAAGTGAAGGATGACCTGGGAAAGGTGGCCTTAGAGCGGGGACCTCTTGTTTATTGTCTTGAAGAAGCGGATAACAAAGGTGGGGTACTTAGCCGACACTTGCCCATTGATTTAGAATTCGAGGTTGAATTTAAGCCTGACCTTCTGGGAGGAATAAACATACTAAAAAGTGAATCGACGGCAGAGCATCCTGGTTTGGTCGCCATTCCATACTATGCCTGGTCGCATCGTGGAATAGGGGAGATGACAGTCTGGCTCCCCATAGAAAAAAATCGAAGTCTTGATTAAAATAAAAAACCCAGGACAGTCAAAATCTAGTAATATATCTAATCAATAATTGCATTTTGCGCCATATTTCAATTTAACTCTAATCCTGCAAATTGATATTCTTTTGCCAAGAAAAATAAAAGGGATAGAAGTGCCTGTTAAATGTCTTGAATGCGATATTGAAAATCCTGATGGCACCCATAGGATTAGGGATTCTTTCTTAACTGTTTGACCAAAATTTTGAATTTTTCTCTGAAATTTTCGTCTAAGGATTTGTCAAGTTCTCCCAACCACTTATCTATATAATGAGCATTATAGTCAGGATTCTTCAGGAGAATTGACTTAATGTCCTCAATATCTCGTGCTCTCTCAGCTACAATCTTATGAATGACGACGTCTTCAAGTGCAGCGAACTTAACTTCAGTTTTGCCAAATTTTATTTCCTTCGCTCTATTAATAGCCTGTTTTTCATAGGACGAGAATGAAAATATGAAGTCAACCCTAATTCCACTCTTTTCATCAATTACTGGGAATACCATTGTCTTTTGCACAAAGTCCTCTACATTGGCAACCAAACTTTTTAGTTTGAGTGTTGCAGCAACGGTTTTGATTTTTTTGAGTTCATCTATCCCGATACCGAGAGTTATGTCGATATCCCTAGTTAGTCTTGGTTCTCCATAAAGAAGAACGGCTTGCCCTCCTATAACCATGTAAGGGATGTTTGGTTTGAGCAGTTCTCGGGCTATTTTTTTAAGAAGATTAAGAAACACTATTTATGACCTTTGCAATTTTTATATCGACTTCTAATCCCGCAAGAGCATCTTTCATAGGGAAAATCCCGAGAGAGACTGCTTCTTTATACATAGCGTTAACGAGACGAAAATTTTTCAAAACATTGACTTTCTCATTTCGGATTATTTCATTTTCAAATTTTTGAAGTTTCTCTCGATTTTTTATCATTTTTATTGCTCTCTACATACTAACTACAATTATTAAATTAGTTGCTCTTTTAACTTTTGTCTGAATTATTATATCATATTATCTTCTCCTAAAGTTCATAATTTTCCTTACTACTATATTCAATTTGACTCTAATCCTGTAAATTGATATTCTTTTGCGAATAAAGTTAAAAGGGATAGAAATGTCTGTTAGCGGAGGATCTGAATAATTTCTTAAGAATTACTAGATAGCTTATTCCGGCTGCCAGGAAGAGAAGAAAAAGGATAAGAATCAATCTTTTTGTGGTAGAGGGGTAAATAATTTTGTCAGCATTTCCTGTGATTATGAACCCGGCCCAGTAATAAGGATGAGAAAGCATATCAGAGTCTATCATCTCCAGCTTGGCTTTTTGCAGAGCGTTCATGATTGAGTTTGAAGAGCGAAGATGGAAATAGTATCTTTCCATAAACTGAGATGTAGCCTGATCATGCACCGCCCATAAACTGATAAGGGCAGAGGAAGCTCCAGCATAGAAGAAAGCCCTGCTTAAACCTTCTATTCCCTCTCCTCTAATGAATTGTCCCAGGCCTGTTTGGCAGGCAGATAGAGTAATCAAATCAGAGTTCAGTTTTAGATTGAACACTTCTCTCATTTGAAGAATTTCATCCTCAGCCCGGGCGCTTCCTATAGAGAAAATGATTGAAGACCGAAGCGGATTTCTATCATCGATTAGACAGTGGGTGGCGAAGTGGAGAATTTTATAGTCTTCGAGAATAAGTTTCTTAAGGCGCTCTTCTGATGCCTCTTTTCTTTCAAAAGTATCTGCTCTTTTTTTCTTAAAGAGAGAAGCCATTCTTTCAATTTCCAAGCCACTGTATTTCAGCCTGGGAATATCAAAAGTTCCAGCAGGGCGAATTTTTTTTGAGGTATCCCTGGCACTTGCTGCCTCCTCATCCGGACCAAAAAAGGGATCGCCGAAAGCAAGAAGATCTTTTTTAGGTTTTATCTCGCTTAGTCTTTCATGCTGAATTATTTCCCGTAGAGAAGAAATTGAAGGGGCATAGGCTATTTTATAATCCTCAATCAGCCATCTTTTCTTATTTTTTTGGGAAAGAAGTGTTTCAAAGGGGAGATAGTGGAGGATGTCGTCCGGAATGAAAACCAGTTTTTTGATTTTTTTATCCAGACCTGGAAGAACAAGCATATTAAAAAGCTCGTAGCCGGGGCTGAAATCATGGTTTTCTTTATCTGTTATGGCCTTTATATATTCCTCCACCTGCTTCTGGATTTTTTTTGCTGGAGGAAGAGGAAAAATCTTGAATTTTCTTTTGGTGATTACAAAGGCATAAGAATTTTCTTGGCCAAGGCAGTATTCAAAGAAAGCCGTTTTGCTGTCAAGCATTTGTTTTTGTGTTTGTTCGAGGGTAATAATTTGGGGATATTTGAGGCCTGCATAGGCCGGGCTTGACAGTCTTATTTTTCTCTTCAGGGCTTGTATTCGTTCCTCGGAGAGGCTTATCTGTTCTTTGAAGCTTTTTTGCTGTTCCTTGTCAAGGTCGGGGGAGAAGAGTTTTAAGTTTAAGCTGGAAATCTCTTTCATCAAATCGTCTTCCTGGTTGAGGAGCTCGATGTCAACTCCCTGCGAGATGTTCACCTGGGAGACCTCTAACCTGTCAAGAAATGCCCGGGCTTTGCCTCTTTCCAGGTAATTGAAAGCTTCGACGTTAAAATGATTCTCAGGCTCTGACTCATGGAGCCTGCACAGCAAATCGACTATATTCTGGTAAGCTTCAATCCTTTTATCCGAGGCCAGGTAACTCGCTTTGAATTCTTCCAGCTGAATCCGGGAGCGGATTCTTTCTATAAAAGAGATGGATTTTTTGTAGCTTTGCAGGGACTTTTCATAGTTACCCTGCCTCATATAGGTGTTTGCTATCTCGAAGTAAGCTTCCCAAAGAAGGGTTTCTTTTCCTGTTAGATAAGCAGTATCTATGGCTTTTTTACAGTATTTTAAGGATAAATCATAATTTTGCTGCAGAGCATAGACGATACCGACGTTGATGCAGAGATTAGCTGTTTCTTCGAGATCCTGGGACTTTTCTGCTTTTTCGAGGGCTAGCTTAAAATACTTCAATGCTTCAGGGTAATTTTCTAAATCTATACAGGCCATTCCGATATTGGTCAACGCTTCGATTTCTGTTCTCATGTCCTTGATCTTTCTTGCAATTTTGAGGCTTTCTTCATAATGGCCAAGAGCATGGTAAAGGTCATCTTTATTATGTGATTGGAATGCGTATTTTTTTTGATATGTGACTCCTATATTATTTAGGTCCTTAGCAACATAAGCATCTTCTTTTAGGTGCTCTTGGTCGATTTTTAAAACACTTTTCTGGTATTCCAG
>CAYUXD010000127.1:514-6861 GCA_964448655.1 uncultured Eubacteriales bacterium | reverse complement strand
GACTCTGTCGGGTTCCCTTGCCTGGCGAAGGCTGTATGGTGAAAAAACCGTGAGAGAGGCTGAGCGGGCAAGGTTGCTCTCCGAAGGAGAGGAGAGCGAAGCCTTGATCCGAGTTGCTTTTGACTCGCCGGGGCAAAAGCAACGTGTTTTAGAGCCATACAGCCTGAGCCTTTCTTCAATGGTCGCTGCGGCTATTTCCCAAAACCTATGCCTTAGCAATGAGTTATAACGGATATGGAGATGCTTTTTTCGGAATTTGTTTATTGGGCCTGAGCTAAAAAATAATCAGAGATTTGGATGTTATATTTGTGGGGATTTAAAGATTTTACAATTGTCCTTTTGTATTCCGTTGTTTCCGGGTCCATTTCTGTTAAATTGATAATTTCGCCGTCAATTTTGTTGCCCATCCTGTCAGTGACAAGTTTCACTTTTGGTCTGAGTAGAAAGGCCACTTCCGATTTTGTCTCTGTTATAATTCCCAGCTCCCTGGTGTTAAGAACTACAAGAGTGCCGATAGGATAAACTCCTATCATGTTAGCGAAAACCTTGAGCAAACTAGGGTCAAATTCTGTTCCGCTTTTCTCTAACATCAGGTTCAGGGCGTCATCTTTAGTCAAGATATTCTTTCTATAAGGTCTTTGAGTGGTTACAGAGTCAAAAAAATCACACATTTTAACGATCTTACTGTAGAGATCGATATGATCCTTTTTCCAGTATCTGGGGTATCCAGAAAGGTTTGCCCAGAGATGGTGTTCCAGGGTTACATAAAGGGTTCTTACGGGAAGAAAGCTAAGTTCTTTGAGACAGATCAATCTTTGTACCCCCTGGTAGGTATGCTTTTCCATTATTTCTCGTTCTTTTTTGCTTAATTTACCTCTTTTATCCAGAATCTTTTTAGGAATATCTAATTTTCCGATATCGTGGAAAAAAGCGCTTACACCTAATTCTAATAATTTTTCTTTTTCAAGACCTAATCTTTTTCCAAAACAAATGGCCAAAATGCAAACATTTGTTGAGTGATTGAGGGTGTATTCATCATAGTTTTTTATGCTGGTTAAGCCGATCATGAAAGATTCATCCTGGCTCACGTGATCGACTATGGATTGGACAAGTCTTCGAGTTGTTTTTAGTCGAAACCTTTTCTCTTTTTTTTCTCTCTCAAAGGCCTCTTTAAGGTGAGTGATGCTCTTGAAAAAGACCTTTTTGGCAGATCTCTTAACCTCTTCCTCTCCTTTCAACGCTGCCAAGTCATAAGGGTGGATTTTCTCGAGATAAATATGTTTTATTCCCTTCTTCTTTATCTTTGTCTCGAAATCATCAAAGGGATCCTTTTCTTTCACTTTCGCATTAGCGAAGAAATATAAAAACTGGGCCAGCTCTTCTTGCTCCAATCCTTGATCAAAGCCGATTGTTCCTATTTCCTTTTTCCTGAACTCATTAGATAACAGCTTAAAGTAGTTGTAGCTGAGAAAATCAAATTTAACTCTAATGGTGTTAAAAAATAATGAACTTTCACGAAATTCAAACACAGCCTCTTTTTCATCTTTTAAAATATTTTGAATAAGAGCGAAGAGAAGATTAACCTGTTTTATATAGGTGATGTTATTTGGTTTATAAATTTGAGCTGTTCTAAGAGCAGAAGAG
Source organism: uncultured Eubacteriales bacterium (assembly GCA_964448655.1). Taxonomy (GTDB): domain Bacteria; phylum Acidobacteriota; class Aminicenantia; order Aminicenantales; family Aminicenantaceae; genus SOIV01. Next base: position 5,217 of record CAYUXD010000127.1, on the reverse strand, counting down.
AAGCGGACAAATACCGCATCTATGGTCTTAAAGAGAGCCTTAATAGCAGACCCACCATACTCTTCTTTCTCTTTTTTATTGTTTTCTTTCATAGAATTAAGCACTTCGCTCGCTAATACGGATTTGATTAGGTTTATCCTTCTAAGCTATTCTCCTCAACGCGAGATTGCAGGCGTTGCGAATGGTTTTATTTCGTATCTTAGTCCCTTCTTTAATGATATCCACAGCTTCAGGAGTTGCCATCGTTTCCAACGCAGAAACTGCGCAGAGGCGAGTCTCATTCTGCTTGGACGTGGAAAGAATACTCCATTTTTTCAACATGGAACGCAGGAGGGCACTAACTTTACCGTTTTTAGTATACGCCAAAAAATTTAGAAGAGCTTTTTTCTCAAGCTTGCTTTTGCCCGTGAAATCTTTTTCTTGAGCCAATTGAATGACATGGTTTAATGTAGCTTTATCTCCATAATATTTTAGGCTCATGGCAGCCCGAGTGCGAACCTCTCCGTCCTTGTCAGAAAGAAAGCTTATTAGAATCTTATTGGTAGTTTTGTCTTTAATTTTGCTCATGGCGTGGATAATTTCGAGCCTTATTGCCTTATGTTGATAATCAGAAAAGCTTATAAGGTAGGGAAGAATTTGTTTTCCGCCTATTCTGCCTAATATGGCAACAACTTCTTTTGTAAGAGTCACTCTGTCTTCTGTTGCGATCTTCGCAACAGAAGCTATATTCTGTAGGGCAATTTCCTGGAGAAAAGTTGAAGCCTTCTGAAGAAGAAAGGGGTCTTTTGAATGCTCCCAAATATCACCAGCAAGGGGAATAGAGTTGGGGGTAAGAAGCGTTAAGTACTGAAAGAAGGAGTCATAATCTTTTATGTGGTTGTCCAGGAATAATTCTTTCAGCGAAGCTATAAAGTTTTCGTCCTTGGTTTTCTGAAGGATTATCTCCAGTGATTTCTCCTTTTCTTCGGATTGGTCCGGGAGCATGCCTTTTAATTCCTGGATGCGAGCTAAAATTAGACAGGCCAGGGGAAAATTCGATTTATGGACAACTTCCTTATAACATTGATAAAGAACATTTAAAGTAGCTGAAAACTGGTCGTGTCTTTCCTCTAAGAAGAGGATTTCAAAAAGCAAATTTACCATCGCCACCATGGAAGGAATTTCTCGATTTTCTAAAAGCAATGACTTTAGCTCAGGAGTTTCACCCTGAACTGCGGCCGCAACATGATAAGGGAGATTGAAGTCTTCCAGATTTTCATCGTCTTCTTCTTCATGATCAGGGTTTAATTGAAGACCTAAAGCAATGCTTCTTTTATAGAGCTCTATCTTATCTTCTGGAGTAAGGCTTATTGAGCCTTTTGAAAATTCTTTTATATCAGTAGTGCTTTGCTCCCCCCCTTTTCCAATATCTGAGTCAAGAAATTCATCGATGGCGAAATATCGCAGATGAGCAAAATCTTTTGCCCAAAGAGAGTTAACAATATCACTGTCTTCCAGGGGGAGGGCAGATTCTTCTTTTATGAGTGCCAGAAAATCTTTAAGCTCTCTCTTTTCCAGGCCATCATGAAAAGATAGCTCTCTCATTCCATCTTTAAAAAAGAAAAAAGGAAGGCTGTTCTGCTTTTCTTCGTCTTGAAAGACGGTTTCGCCCTTGTAGGAAAAGCTGAATTCCTCGATGATGACTGTTAACTTCTCATATTCATCAAGAAATTCTGTTATCCTCTCATAAAATGTATCTATAGATTTTTTTACAGAATGATTATCAGAAGGGTAAATCTTTATTAAAGAGAAGGCTGAATCAAAGTATCTAAGGACTCCCGTTGCTTTGTTCACTTCTTCAGGATCAGGCGGGTCCTTTAATTTATTATTATTTTTTAATTTTAGAGAGTCCATCGGCGACAAGTTTTTTGCATACTTTGGGTACAGGTATGGTAATTAGAAAAGGCTTACGGATTCAATACTCTAAACAGGTGAATTCATGGATGATTTTTAATCTTTTCTCCTCACCTCCTTAGAGGAGAAAAGATTCACCCCGCAGGACATAAATTATAGAGTTAAAAGGACAGTAAGGATATGCGTGCTGTTTAATTTGCCTGATATGGTGATAGAAAATCATCCTTTTAGGTGAGAAAATAAGGAAGAAAATCATTCCAGAAATCATCTCAAAAGGCTATTTACGTCCCAGGGAGGTTTTTATTAATTTTAACTTGACACAATATGGAAGCTCTGGCCGGGCTTTCTGCCGGAATTGAGATGAGAAAGAAAAAGCAATCCTCTTTTTGCGATCGAATCGCTCAAAGACCAATCGTATTTAGCAAAATGTTGATATACCTGACGCCGGCTGCTTTAGCAAAAGGGGGGTTGATGAAAATATTAGGTGAGAACCCTCTCCAGCCGGCTAAAAAGAGCCGTAAATATTATACTAGACTATGCACAAGAATTACAAGTTCGTAGGGATTATTTTTGGACAACTTTAGGGCACATATTGTAAGGCTGGAATTCTGGAGTAAAGCAACTATAAGCCAATGATTGATTACCTAAGAAATTTCACATATCATTTGAAAATAAATTTGACTATTTTCTTGGTAACGATTATTTTATTATCAAATGAACACAGGGGAAATTAGGCGATGAATTGCCCTCAATGTGATCTCGAAAATCCCGATGATAGCCGTTTTTGCAGCAGATGTGGCACCAAGATTACGCCTTCAGGGAAAATCACTTTTCCTAGAGAGTCTCTTCAGCCCATAACGAAAGAATTTAAAATTGGCAGCACATTTGCAGGAAGGTACCTGATCATTGAAGATCTGGGGAAAGGAGGAATGGGCAGTGTCTATAAAGTTCTGGATAAGGAGGTAGAGGAGAAGATAGCTCTAAAATTCTTGAATCCTGAAGTTGCCGCCAATGAAAAAACAATCATGCGCTTCCGGAACGAGCTTAAGATTGCCCGCAAGATATCCCACAAGAATGTTTGTCGGATATACGACCTCAGTAAAGGAGAGGGTATCTATTACATAACCATGGAATACGTGACTGGCGAAGATTTAAAGAGCATGGTCAGAATGATGGGGCAATTGAGCGTAGGGAAAGCTTTGTTCATTGCCAAGCAAGTGTGCGAAGGACTGGCTGAAGCACACCGGAAAGGGATTGTGCACAGGGATTTAAAGCCTCAAAACATCATGGTCGATAAAGAAGGCAATGCTCGGATCATGGACTTTGGGATAGCTCGCTCCCTCGAGACAAAAGGGGTAACAGAGGCAGGAATGATGATCGGAACCCCTGAGTATATGTCTCCTGAGCAGGTAGAGGGGAAGGAAGTAGACTATCGATCGGACATTTATTCTTTAGGGGTGATTATCTATGAGATGGTAACAGAGAGAATACCCTTTGATGGCGAGACTGCCTTAAGCATTGCCTTGAAGCATAAGAATGAAGCACCTCGAGACCCGAGAGAATTTAATAATAAGATCCCTGAAGCTCTTAGCCAAATAATACTGAAATGCATGGAAAAAAATGGACAGTCGAGATATCAAACAGCAGAGGAACTTCTTTCTGAATTGAACAAGGTTGAGGACGATCTGCCTGCTTCAGAGAGGTTTGTACCTTTAGAAAAAACCGAAGAAATAAAAATAGAGGAAATTGAGGAAGAAGAATTAGAGGAAATTGAGTTAAAAAAATCCATTGCGGTGCTTCCTTTCGCGGACTTGAGCCTCCAGAAGGACCAAGAATACTTTTGTGACGGGATGGCGGAGGAAATAATAAACGCATTGACTGGAATCGAGAAACTTCGGGTTGTTGCCCGTAACTCCTCTTTCTCATTCAAGGAAAGTGAAGTAAAGACGCGCAAGATTGGCAGGACGCTATACGTAGAGACTTTGCTCGATGGCGAAGTAAGAAAAGCGGACAGTCAGCTCCACGTCACAGCTCAGCTTATCAAGGTTTCTGATGGCTCCAATCTCTGGTCAAAAAAGTACGAACGTAAGTTGAAAGATGTGTTCGCCATTCAGGATGAAATACTCCTGGAAATCATGGAGAAGCTTGAGGTCAAGCTTCATGAAAAAGAGAAGAAACTCCTCTTGAAGCATCATCCGGAAGATTTGGAGGCTTATGACCTGTATTTGAGAGGCCGCAGCTTCTTGAACAGGGAAATCGGCAAAGTTATGGAGAAAGCTCTCTTGTACTTCAAGGAGGCAATTAAAAGAGTCCCGGACTATGCCCAGGCCTACGCCGGGCTGGCACTCTCTTACATTCCCCTGGGTTTATGGGATTATATGCCTCCAAAAGATGTATATCCGAAAGCAAAGAAAGCAGCAGAGAAAGCAATCGAGATCGACGAAACGCTCGCCGAAGCTCATTACTCTCTGGGAGTAGTTAAAATGTTATATGATTGGGACTGGGAGGGCGCAGAGAAAGAGCTAAACAAAGCGATCGAGCTTAGTCCCAATTACGCTGAAGCCCATGATGCCTATGCGGCATATTTGAGTGCAACCGGGAAGAAGAATGAAGCCATTGTAGAAGCCGAGATAGCAGTTGATCTTGATCCGCTCTCGTGGTATTTGAACGCGAACCTTGGCATGTATTTACTAAGAGCAGGCAGACTGGAAGAGGCGAAGGAACGGTTTCGGAAGATACTCAATATTGGAACTGTCCATCCCCATATGCATCGGATGATGGGGCAGGCTTATTTGCTTGATTCAAAATAT
>CAYUXD010000127.1:0-504 GCA_964448655.1 uncultured Eubacteriales bacterium | reverse complement strand
GGCAGAGATTAAGAAGGGTCTGGACATGTCAGGAAACAATCCAATGATATTGGGAAGCCTGGGATGGGGTTATGCGGTGGCTGGCCAAAAAGCGGAGGCGCAGAATGTGCTCGAGGAGTTGAAAAAGAGGGCAGAAGGAGAGTACATCAGGCCGTATTACTTTGCCCAAATCTACAGTGGTCTTGGGGAGAAGGATCTGGCCTTTAAATGGCTCGTAAAAGCCTACGAGCAGAGTGATATATCCTTAGCTACCATACTTGTAGATGAAACCCTCAATAATCTACGCTCAGACTCCAGATTCAATCTTATCCTTAAGAGAATGGAATTGGTTTGAGATTGTAGTCACATCATTTTATTACCCGTTCTTATTAAAGTAAATTCAAGGTTACAGATATTTCTTTTTGCAATTTTACTTACGACCTATCTTTTCCTTTCCTTTCATAAAATTGTCTTTTACATTTGCTGACAAAGTTTTACATTTTTTTGACATTTTAATAGTTGGAT
>CAYUXD010000126.1:0-6894 GCA_964448655.1 uncultured Eubacteriales bacterium | reverse complement strand
TTCTCTAGAATCTCGCTTCCGCTGCTTGAAAAAAACTAAGGCTCTGCAGGCCATCTCTTGCTATCTAAAACATAACCTTTTTTAAGGGAGGCCATTATGGGTGGATTATTTGGAGTAGTTTCAAAGGAAGATTGCGTGAGTGATCTTTTCTACGGCACAGATTATCATTCTCATCTTGGAACAACAAGGGGCGGCCTTGCTGTTAAAAATCCGGAGGAATTTATAAGGTTCATTCACAACATCGAGAATGCTCAATTCAGGTCTAAATTCGAACAGGACATCACAAAGATGCACGGCACGAGAGGCATAGGCGTGATCAGCGACTATGATAACCAGCCGCTGCTGATACGCTCTCACTTGGGAAAATATGCAATCGTAACTGTTGGTGCAATAAAAAACGCAGATAAACTGGTAAAAAAAGTATTCGGCACAAGAATAATCCATTTTTCAGAGATGATCGGAGAAGAAATCAACCCCACAGAGCTCGTCTCTGCCCTGATCAACCAGGAATTAACTTTTGAGGAAGGAATAATAAACGCTCAAGAATCGATTGAAGGTTCATGTTCTTTGCTGCTTCTGACAGATAAAGGAGTGTATGCGGCAAGAGACAGGCTGGGGAGAACTCCGGTTGTTATCGGAGAAAAAGAGGGAAGCTTAGCTGTAACACTGGAAACATGTGCCTTTCCCAACCTTGATTTTGAGATAAAGAAATATCTCGGACCTGGGGAGATTGTTCTAATCACAGAAGAAGGAATTGAGCAGAAAAAGCCTCCGGGAGAAAAGATGCAGATATGTGGTTTCTTGTGGGTTTATTATGGATATCCTGCCTCGAGCTATGAAGGTCTCAATGTCGAAATCGTAAGGAACAAATGCGGCGCTAAGCTGGCAAAAAATGATAGCATCAAAATAGACATGGTGGCTGGATTACCTGATTCAGGAATCGGGCACGGACTGGGTTATGCAAGCGAGGCAGGAATACCCTTTAAAAGGCCTTTCGTTAAATATACCCCTACCTGGGCGCGAAGTTTCATGCCCCAGGACCAGACCGTAAGAGATATCGTAGCAAGGATGAAACTCATCCCTATCAGCGAATTGATTGAAGGCAAAAAATTGCTCTTTTGCGAAGATTCAATCGTCAGAGGAACCCAACTGAAGGACACTATCCAAAGGCTTTACGATTTTGGAGCTCTTGAGGTGCACATGCGTCCAGCGTGCCCTCCGCTTACGCATGGTTGCAAATTCCTTAACTTCTCAAGGTCAAAGTCAGAGCTGGATCTTGCAGCAAGAATGGCAATAAAAGAGATAGAAGGAAAAGACGATAAAGACCTGGACGAATATTCTACAGAAGGCTCTGAAAAATACAAAGGAATGATTAAGCAAATAAGCAAAAGATTAAAACTGACAACACTGAAATATCAAAAGCTGGAAGACCTTGTGGAAGCTATCGGCTTGCCTAAAGAAAAAATTTGCACTTACTGCTGGGACGGTGCTGAAATTATGTAATGGGGACTGTCCCCTTTTTAATGGGGACTGTCCCCTTTTATTTGAATAGTGAATTATGGAATTGGGGCCTGCCCCATTTTTTTTATTTTTTAATTCTTAGTCCTTTGTATTCAGCCCTGAGGGATAGCTTATTGTTTTCTCCAGAAAGCGTTAGAAAAATTTCCATCTCTTGATTCTTCCAGAGGGAACTGTATTCTAGATGACCCAGGCTAACAGCAAGTCCCCAATTGGAATAATCCTCTTTATATAAGTCATTTCGCCAGGTAACGTTGCTGCCCAGGGGCATTCCATGCTTTTCAGTTAACCAATCTTTAATTTTTTTATAATCGCCGATATATTGACTTTTATGCTTATGCTCTTCTAAAAAAATATATTTTGCTTTGATTAATTTATTTCCCGCAAAAATAAACTCAATCGAACACTCCAAGCCAATTGCTTCTTTTCGGTATCTAATTGTCTCTAATCCATAAGATTTCTCTTGATGCAAGGGCTCTCCTTCCAATTCTAACACCTGTCTCTTGCTCATTCCCCGACGAGTATCTCTGAAATAATTCCTAAATTTATGCTTATCTTCCAGATCCTCATCGTCCCCTTTTAAAGTGACAACCTTGGTCACTACGAAAAGCCTCTCAACTAATGCATCCAGTATATAACCCGATTTGGTCATACCCGACTCATCAGAAGCATAAGAGACATAGAGCCATATTTTTTTTACTTTTCCTGCCTCACCGAGAGTGAGGATGGTCCCTTTGGCAACAGTCTCAACAATAGGGCTGTTCTTATCTGCCTCAAAATAAATATTTGCTTTTTCGGCGATAACTCTGACCTTTCTTCCGCTGGACAATAGTGGTCCAGGAAGAAAAGAGAAAAATATAATTATAAAGAATATTTTCGGCAGAGCTGCCATTAATGCCTGTCTGGTCTTCATGGTCTTCAGTTTTTAAAAATGCTTAAATTTCCGGCCTAAGAAATTATTTTTCTGTGTTTTGTCGATTATTTTCAGCGCCAACGATATATATTGACAATTAATCCAGAGTGATACAATCCTCTTTAGAGATGATTTTAAAATTAGTTCAATTCACCCTAAAAGGTGGAACTTCTATATGATTTCCCTAATCTCATGTTCTTTGTAATAAATACATCAATTGCTCGAGACCTCCTACAACATCCCTTCTCAGGTTGATCCTCAGGACTCTCCGGCCCCTTTGTTTAAGAGCCTGATAATCCCCCATGGATTGAGCGTTTATCAATTTGCCAAAAGAAAAGCCTGTCTCAGGAACAGGGAGATCAAACTCCGGCTCATCTACGAGTTGGAGAAAGAGGCCGTTGTTCGGTCCTCCCTTATGAAGCTGTCCTGTGGAATGCAAAAATCGCGGTCCATAGCCTAAAGTCGTTGCCAGCCGTGTCCGGTTTAAAAGCTCATTTCTGACTTTCTGCAGAGCTGATGTTACCTCCTTCAGGGGATTAAGGTAGGCTTGAAGGGCGATGTAGTCTCCTGGCTTTGCTTTAAGGATCCACTTATTAAGCGCATCAGCCAATCCTTCAGGCTCTTCAACCGAGAATGTTTCGATTTCTTTATTGTTCTGTTTTTCAGCCTCATCTTCCTCCATCATTTTTTGAGTAAACTCTTTAGCAAGCTGAACATCAGGCTGATTAAAAGGATGTATCCCGATAACTGCTCCTGTAGCTGCGACTGCAATTTCCCAGCGGAAGATTTCCTGCCCCAAATCTGCTTTCTCTTCCAGAGTTATTCGTATAGTTGGGTGGCCAGCTGCCTCAAGATCCTTTAGCCGTTCTTCCAGTTCTCTATCTTGATCTTCTTCAAGGTTCAGCCCGACAAAAATCCGGTCTTTATCGTAAGCATGTATGGTTGTTTTTGGCTCATTCGCGACAGGAACTAAGCCCTTCCCGTCTTTTCCTGTGCTTTCTGCAATAAGCTGCTCTATCCAGTCAGGGAAACTGCTGAGGGAGGATGAAGTCAGAAAGGTCAGTTTATCACGGGTTTCTGATAGCTCACCCAGGGCTGCACCCAGGATTAAGCCTGAGGCTTCATCTTCTGGCAGGCAAAACGCATTATTCTCCAAAGCAACCCAGGCCCTGTCGAGCAGCTTATGAGTATCCAGACCGATAAGGGCTGCTGGAACCAGCCCAAAGACCGAGAGTGCAGAATACCGTCCTCCAACATCAGGTGGAGCTTCAAATACCTGACGAAAACGCCTCTCCTGAGCCAGATTCATAAGAGGTGTACCAGGATCAGTGATAGCCACAAAATAGCGCCCTGGATGGTCATACACTTGACTCACCTCATTCCAGAAATGACGAAAGAGGGAAAGAGTTTCAAGAGTAGTTCCGGATTTACTGGAGACGAGAAAAAGCGTCTTCCGGAGATCTATCTGATCCTGCATAGAACGGACAGCCTCAGGGTGAGTGCTGTCGAGAACGAAAAGTCCAGGATAATCCTTTTTGTAACCAAATGTCTTCTGGAAAACCTCAGGAGCAAGGCTCGATCCTCCCATACCAAGCAAGACTAAATGGAGTATTCCTTCTTCCCTCACTTCCTGGGCGAATTTATCAAGATCCTCAAGTTTCTCATGCATAATTTCAGGGAGGATAAGCCAGCCTAACCGGTCCTTGATTTCAGGAACAGGCTCGGAAAACCAGAGAGTGGGATCTTTATTCCAGAGTCTTCGAGTAAAATTCATCTTCTTCCAGGACTTTAACCTCTCTTCAAGACGAGATTGATCTCTTCCCAGTTCTAGAATCTGTCGAGCCCTCTTACCATGAATAATTTCATGGCGTTTCTCTTCCAGTGCATCCAGCAATGAGTCAAAAGAATTTGAGAAGGCTGCAGCACCATCCTCCTGCAGTTTTTCAGTAAGGGATTTGAGGTCCACTCCAAGCTCTGCTAAACTGGTGATGGATACTTCAGCTTCCGTTAATCTTGCCTCAAGCGTGGGATTTACCTTCCCATGGTCACGGAAGGCGTTTAGGGTAGAAGGAGGCATGGTGTTGACTGTATTTGGCCCTATAAGCCCTTCAACATAAAGCACATCTGAATAGACAGGGTTCTTTGTTCCAGTGCTTGCCCAGAGCGGGCGTTGAACTCTGGCTCCGTTGCGAGTCAAACGTTCCCAGGCCTGACCACTGAATAGTTCCTTGAAACGTTTGTAAACCATTTTGGCAGTGGCTATCGCAATCTTTCCCCTGAGTTCCAGAGCCTGGGGAGAGCCTGTGACTTCCAGAGCTTTATCTACAGCCGTATCCACGCGGCTGACGAAGAATGATGCGACAGAAACCACTTTGCTTGGGTCCAAACACTTCTTCACTCCTCTTAAATAGGCCTGGGCAACAGCTTCATAATGGGCTAAAGAAAACATAAGGGTTATGTTTACATTAATTCCATCTGCAATAAGTGCTTCTACGGCAGGGATTCCTTCTGGCGTGGCAGGAACTTTAATCATTAGATTAGGTCGATTCACTTCCTTCCAGAAGCGGCGAGCTTCGGCAACGGTTTCTTCTGTGTCGTGGGCAAGACCAGGAGACAACTCTAAAGATACAAATCCATCCGCCCCACCGGTTTTTTCATAAACACCTCTAAAAATACCGGCTGCCTTCTGGATATCTTCTATTGCCAGTTTTTCGTAGAGATTTTGGGCATCTAGGCGAGGATTGTCTTTAAGAAGCTTGTTCAAGGTTTCATCATAATCAGAGCTCCCGGCTATGGCTTTTTGGAATATGGTGGGATTGCTGGTAACACCCCGTAATCCATCCTCCTTTATTAAATGCTCAAGCTCCCCGCCAATGATTAAACTTCGGCGGATATAGTCAAGCCAAACAGACTGGCCATATTGTTGTAAATCCTTTAATGGATTCATTTCTTTATTTCCTTAAAAATCCACTTAAAAATCTTATATCGAAAACTCAATCAGTTTTTATCTTCTTCTCTAAAATTCTAATTCTTTCTTTTACATTATCTGAATTAATAAGATAGGATCCAGAAACAAACATATTGGCTCCAGCCTCGCAGACCTCCTCGATCGTATCTGGTTTAATTCCACCATCGACTTCTATATCCAGATCAGGCCGCAATTTTCTCAGTCTTGTTATCTTATCCGACATCTCGGGTAAAAATTTGCTGCCGTAAAAACCTGGATTGACGGTCATGATAAGAACCTGATCAATACTATCTAAATAATTCAGGATAAGGTCGGTATCTGTTTCGGGATTCAAGGCAAAGGCGATTTTCTTCCCCTTTGTCTTTACAGATTCTATGATCCTCTCTGGATTCTCTACTGATTCGAAATGAGCTATCACGGTATCAACTCTTTCCCAATTTTCATCAACCCACTTCTCTGGATTATCAATCATCAAATGAGCTTCATACAGGTATTTTTTCTCGGGCAGCCTAAAATCAAAATCAAGGGAATTATTCGGGACAAATTTACCGTCCATTATGTCAAGCTGAAGCAGCCGGGCAGAATCCTTGATTCTGGAAAAAATATCGTCTAACTCTTTTTGTGTTTTGGCTATAACTGCAGGAATAATGATTTTTTTCATCTTTTCCTCTCATAATCTCCTATTTTTTTTATTCGCCTTTTATGTCTTTTTTCTCCACTGAAGGGTGTATTCAGCCAAACAGTTATAATCTTTTTTTACTTTTTCTTTCAACCGCAAACCTGCATGATCTGAGGCAATTATAACTCTCATTCAATCATCCTCTTATTCTACTCAAATCTGTATATAAAGCCACCAAACCCTGGCGTACTGTATTTTTTTATTAATTCTCTTATAACATTTGTAAAAGCGATCTTACTTTTCTTCAAATTTTCTCTCAGCTCTTCAACTGGAGTTGGTTCTCTCTTAACTCCGTTTGCATAATCCACTCCAAACCCGAGCAGTGCATAGGGAATTTCGAGCTCTCCGGCGAGAACAACCTCCGGTCCAGCTGTTTGACTGACAAAGGAGGCATAATTTCGAAGCATTTTAATCTCGGATTTTGTATTGAATCTCGGCCCGTTTGCATGGGCATAAACAACGTTGGTAAGAGGATCTCCGGCCGCAGCGATTATCTGTTGTCGCAATTCTTCGGAAAAAGGCTTATCAAAAATGTAATGTCCTCTTGATTTTTCTCCTCTCTCTTCGTATACCGTACAGGCTTCTCCATCAGGAAGCCGATTATCCGGAAAATACAGATCGTCGAAAACAGCCAGCTTGGCAAGAGGAATGCTGGGGTCTAATACTCCGCATACGGTTGTGGCCACAATCGCTTTTGTTCCTAATTCTTTTAAAGCTGTCAGGTTTGCCCGATGATTGATCATGTTTGGCAAGATACTGTGACCTTTGCCGTGCCTGGCAATAAAGGCTATTTTTTTTCCTTCAACGGCTCCTTTT
>CAYUXD010000125.1:0-7024 GCA_964448655.1 uncultured Eubacteriales bacterium | reverse complement strand
CTAATAAAGCAGTGACAATGGTTACTAAAAAAGTCCCCACTATGGCTGGAAAAATCCCACCTTCGGTCATACCCCGGCGAGGAGCCTCGGTTAAGAATTCCCAGCTGATGGACCCTCCACCTTTGGATCCGATATCGTAAAGAAAGAGTAATAAGACAGCAAATACGAGGTAGATACAAACACGCAGAAGGAAAAAACCAGCGAATTCTGCAATTTTCTTCCGCTTCATTGTTCCCTTTCCTGATACTTATGAAGAATGATGTCTGAAGCTAGGTTGACGAGAAAGGTGATAATGAACAACACCAGGCCGATAGCAAAAAGAGCGTAATAGTGAGTTGTATAATAAGGAACCTCGCCCAGTTCAATGGCTATATTGGCAGTCATTGTTCGGATAGAGCTCAGGAATCCCTTGGGAAAGGCTGGAGCATTCCCGGTTACCATAAGGACTGTCATTGTCTCGCCGATGGCTCGTCCCATTCCCAGCATGACAGAAGCGGTTATTCCCGAGAGAGCAGCTGGAATCCTGACCCGGATTAAAGTCTGCCAACGGGAAGCACCAAGGGCTAGAGAAGCTTCGCCGTAAGCTCGGGGGACAGCATTAAGGGAATCTTCAGAAATACTGATAATTGTTGGCAAAGCCATGATTGCTAATAGAACTGAGCCGTTGACCGCGTTCAAGCCGTGGCTTATGCCAAAAACTCTGGCAATTATGGGCCCAAAAAGAACAATGCCTAAAAAACCAATAACGACTGAGGGAATTCCGGCTAAGATTTCAACTATTGGCTTAGCGATTTCTCTCACCTTCCAGTGAGCGACATCAGAAAGGTAAGCAGCTACGCCGATACCTAAAGGGACAGCAATAATCAAAGCTCCAATTGTAACCATAAACGTGCTTACAATCATGGACAGAATGCCGTATTCTTCTTTAACCGGGGAGGTAGGATCCCAGTTTTTATTCAATAAGAATTCTTTAATATTTATCTCTCTGAAAGCAGGTACAGAAGTAAAAAGAAGTAAACAAAAAATGCCTATCAAGACCAGGACAGCTATGATTCCGTTGGTGAAGAAAAAAGCTTTGATGGCAGATTCTTTGAGTCTGGTTAGGCTTCTTTTGTTCATTTTTGGACTTTGATCTCTTAATCTTAGGTCCTTAGGATTTGGATTAATAATAATAGAAAAATATTAAGTGGATATTACAACCATGTTACAAATGTGTTAAGGAAATGATAAAGATAAAAAAAAGCGGGAGCAGAATTGAGTTTGATCATTCTGCTCCCGCCTAACGCTTAGAAAGAAATTACTTTAGATTTTTCTTATTTTCAGCAACGTGAGAAGAACCTATAGTGAAAAAGCCTTCCCCCTCAACTATCTTCTGTCCTTCAGGACTTGTTTCGAACTTGATAAAGTCCAAAATAGCACCAGAGGGTTTGCCGTTAGTCGATTGAAAGAGAGGTCGGGCTACAGGATATTTCCCGGCATCAACAGCAGCCTTATCCAAGGGAGAATAGGCAGCTGAATTTGCATCCTTCGCGACTTTCAAGACCTTGAGGCCTTTTCTTACTGTTCCGCTCTTTTGGTCATAAACGTAAGCGATACCAACGTAACCGATAGCAGCTTTATCTTGAATGACTCCTTCCACTATTTGGGCATTACCGTTCATCCGCTTCATATCAGGGGAATAATTCTTATTTCCAAGGACATGCTCTTGAAAGAAGACATAAGTCCCAGAATTTGATTGTCTTCCGTAGAGAGAAATAGGCTTATCAGGTCCACCGACTTCTTTCCAGTTATTAATTTGTCCTCGATAGATGGCACCAACCTGGTCCATTGTCAGATCTCCTACGGAGTTGCTCTCGTTGACAATAACACTCACGCCGTCTACGGCTATGATGAATCTGCGGGGTTTTACCCCGTTTTCGTTTGCCAGGTTGATTTCCTTTTCTTTCCAGGGCCGGGAATGGTCGGCAATGTCGCAAGTACCATTAATTAAAGCTGCAATTCCTGTTCCAGAACCTCCTCCAAGCACAGCGATCGGATTTTTTGGGTTTTGTTCCATGTAAGCTTCAGCTAGTATCTGGACCAGATTCACCAAGGTGTCTGATCCCTTGACCTGGATCATTTTCTGTTTGGCTCTGGAGGGGCTACCAGCAAGAATAAGGCCAAAGCTTATTAGACCTACTAAAAGTAATCTCCTAAAGTTCATCTTAAATACCTCCTTTAAAATTTGAAATATACGGTCATGTTGGCATAGATATCCTCAGAGGGCTTTACCCCAAGGTCAGGTTCATCGTAGAAAACATACTTGACATTGGGAATAAGCCATACATTCTTGGAAGCTTGCCAACTGATTGCGCCGATGATTAGATCAGAAACAGCATTATCGGCAAAGGGAATGTAAGAAATCGAGTGCCCGCTGTAATTTTGCTCAAAACCGTCACCAAAATTCCTGTCATAGCGAGCGATGATATCTACTTTTTCGCTTGCTTTAACAACAGCAAAGGCAGAAATCATGTCATAGTCATTTGTCATATCAGATGCACCTGCAATTTCCTGTTTGAAGTGTCTCCTGGCATACATGGCACCTATTCTTCCCCAGGAATCTCTGTAACCAACAAATCCTTGGTAAACATAGTAGGTTTTGTCATCTTTCTGGCTTTCGTAATCACCATAGACCTCGATGATTAGGCTATTAACAGGCTTGAAAGCTAGCGAAGCATAAAATTTCTTTCCTGCATCAGTTTCTCCTTTGTTCGATGCTCCATTTCCGAACATAAGGTTATAGGATACTTTTTTGCCGGCATCGATATTTCCTTTAAGGCCGATTCCAAAATCTCTGGAAGACGCCATTTTCTGTAGATCCAGAGGAGTTTTTTCCAGAGATCGGTATCCCCAGAAACCTTCAATGAGGTCAAAGGTGGGTGTGGAAATAATTCCGAACTTCACTTCTTGTCCGCCCGTTTTGTAGCTTAAATAAGCATCTTTCACTGCTGGAGTTAAGGTGGAACTAGATGTGAAATCTCCTGGAGAGTTGAACTCAAGCCTGAGGCGCATTTTGATGTTTTCTGCCAACCCGTTGTTGTAGGTGAAATAAATTCTGCGAAACCAGAAGCCCTGGCGATTTTCGATGTCTGAATCGTTGTGGTTAAGGACATAATAGTACTCGCCAAACATGTAGCCATCAATACTTCCTGCAGATTGGGCAATGCCTGGAAGGAGAGCGATTGCCAGCGCAATCATCAGATACATGCTCCATTTTTTCATGAAATACCTCCTTATATAATTTTCTTCTTTGTATTTTCTTTTTGTGTTTAATCTTCGGTTTAAATTCATTAACCCTTCTAAATTCATTAGTACAGTCCTAAATAACTTTCCTCTCCTGCAGGGGCCTGATTTATCAAGCTCAAATTTATATCTAAGAGGAAGATTTATTCTATATGGCAATTGTTAACGAGAGATGAAAATAATATTAATTTTTTGTTAATTTTTTCCAGGGTCAGGTTTATGACTTTCTGCCTTTTTTCTCCTAAAAATTGATAAATTAAATCAATCATTAATTTTTGAACGGGAAGTAATTCTTTTCTTCCGGATACCAGGGAAGTCCAAAAAATAAACAAGCAAAAAATGAAAATTCCAAGAATTACCGCTATGATAATTTTCATCTTTGCCTATTTTCGCTGGCAGAGATTAAGCTTTTATTAAGGGAAGTTTAAGAGATAATTAAGCAAAGAAGAGAAAGTAAGGATAAGACTATCTTATTTAGAAGCCTTGCGGAGGAAAACAGAAAAAGCTGAACCTTTACCCAGTTGACTTTTGACTGTAATTTTTCCTTTATTTGTCTGGACAATGTGTTTAACGATAGCCAATCCCAGACCGGTGCCGCCCATTTCTCTTGAACGAGCTTTATCAACTCTGTAGAAACGCTCGAATATTCGAGGAAGGTGTTCTTCCGGAATGCCTATTCCTGTATCAGAAACATCTATCCGGATGAAATTATTGATTTCCTCAGCTTTGACCTTAATTTGATCTTTTGGCTTGGTAAATTTTAGGGCATTATCCACTAAATTAGAAAAAGCCAGAGTGATCCATTCTGGATCAGCCGAAACAGGAGGAAGTTTTGGAGGGATATTTATTTCGAAAGATCGGTTCTCTGATTCTGCCTTATTTTTGTATAGGGCCCAGATATCATCTATAATTTCCTTGATCGATACAGGCTGAAAATTCATTTTAATCTCATGGGATTCAATTTGATTTAAACTCAAAATATCATTGACTAAATTGGCTAATCTTTGAGAATGGGAATCAATGATATTAAGAAAGTCATCTCTTTTTTTGGGATCATTTATGGCTCCATCTTTTAAAGTCTCTACAGAACCAACAATGGATGTAATAGGAGTAATAAGTTCGTGGGAGACATTGGCCAAAAATTCTGATCTCACTTTTTCTAGCTTTTTTAAATCAGTGATATCGTGAAAAACACCCACTATGCCCAACAACTCCTCATGTTGATCGGTAATGGGGGCAGTCTGAATCTGAATATTCCGCGACTCGCGCTTAAGAATAAAAACCTGACTTGAAAAAGAAGCTTTTTTTTCTAAGGCTTGCTTGAGAATAGAATTAATTTCGTCATTGGGTATTATCTCCCAGAATGGTCTTCCCTTAAATTCTTCTGACCTCAGTTCCAGCATAGAGGCTAAAGAAGGGTTGAGCAGAATTGTATTTTCCTCCTTATCAATTACAATGACTCCCTCCTGCATGCTGCCAAGAATTGCTTCCATTTTATTTTTATCTTCAACAACTGCTCGCATCTTTTGGCTTAACTGATCGGACATTTCGTTTAAGCTTCTGGCAAGTTGACCGACCTCATCCCTAGTTCTAACCTCAACTTTTCCACTGAAATTGCCCTGGATGATTTTCTGAGCAAAGGACTTCATTTCAGAAAGAGGATAACTGAAATGCCGTCCAACCAGAGCTCCAAGGCCGATTGAGATCAGTCCTCCGATTAAGATAGAATAAATTATGATCTTATAGATACTGGCAATCTTTTCCTTTACTTCGAGCAGAGGGACAGAGAGCCTAATCACCTCTGAAACTTCATCATTCCTGATAACTGGAACAGCGACATACATCATATCGATCTTAATCGTCTCGCTAAAACGAATGCTCTTACCCGTCAGTTTAGATAATAAGGCAGTCTTAATCTCTGGCCTGTTCTTATGGTTTTCCATTTTAGCGGGGTCTTCGTCTGAGTCCGCTAGGACTATTCCTTCAGAATCAATAACCGTAATCCGAGCTCCAATTTGACGGTTTAAATCCAGGACTGTGCTCTGGATGAGCTGCGGGTCTTTATTTTCTTTTAGGATAGTTTTCACCAGCAAAGCATTGGTTTCCAGTTCTCGAGCAATACGATTTTGGTAAAATCTTTTTAACGAAATGCTGGAAACTGCTCCAATTAATCCTAAGCAGATAAGAATTACCAGAGCATAGGTTGAGAACAACTTTCCGTAGATTTTACGCATTTAAGGAATCAATCCTTGAATTTGTAACCTACGCCTCTAATTGTTTCTATCAGGTATGAAGCTGAACCCAATTTCTGACGGAGCCTCCTGATATGAACATCAACTGTTCGGTCCACAACGAAACTCTCTTCTTTCCATGCCTTATCCAGAAGTTGATCTCGAGTGAAGACTTTTCCTTTATTCTGAGCTAAAAAACCAAGGATATTAAATTCAGTAGAAGTTAGAGAAAAAGGCTTATTTTTTAGGCTGACTTGATATTTTGCCAAGTTAATTGTTAAAGGTCCAATTTTTATGATTTCTGCCCTTTTTTCCTTAGGCTCTTTCCTCCTTAGTATGGCTTTCACTCGAGCTGCAAGAATCCTGGGACTGAAGGGTTTAGTAATATAATCATCTGCTCCCAGTTCAAGTCCGACCACAATGTCTGTCTCATCACTTTTGACAGTGAGCATGACAATCGGAATAGATGAAGTTTTAGTCTCTCTTTTCAGAATTCTGCATACTTCCAGTCCATCTATTCCAGGGAGCATTAAGTCAAGAACGATTAATTGGGGATTTTCATCGGAAGCTAGGCGGATTGCTTCTTCTCCGCTGGTCGATGAAATGACCTTAAGTCCTTCTTTTTCAAGATTATATCGGATTAACTCAATAATATCCTTTTCGTCATCTACTACCAAAATTTTTTCTCTAGCCATGCCCTTGCCAGATTAGGAAATCATTCTTGGAAAGAATAACACAAAAGGCTTTGGCAATAAAATAGTGAAATTCAAACAGTTGAAGTCGAGTCAAAGGTTTGCTTGTAAGATTAGCTTGGAAAATTAGGGCAGGGGTCTATTTTTTCCCCTCAAGGATAACCATTGCTACCGCATATTCTTTCAAGTGAGAGATGGAAACATGGGCTTCGACAAAGGAAAATCTTTCCTTCGATTTTATCTCTAGCCGAGGCTTTCCAGAAGGATCATTAAAAAGCTCAACGTCTTTCCAGTTTATCCTTCTGCCGATTGCTTTAAAAAAGGCTTCTTTGGCTGCGAAGCGTGCTGCAAAATGCTGGTATTTGTTCCTTTTTCCCAGACAATAACTGACTTCGCGGGAAGTGAAGATCCTCTCTAAAAATTTAGGATTTTTTTCCGCTGTTTTTTTGACACGTTCCACTTCAATCATATCGATTCCGATTCCCTTTACCATATTGATCTCCCGGTCATCAGTGGATCTCGCATGTCGTATGTTTTATTGAGTATATATTATATTGTTTTTCAATTAAAGTTTTTCTTTTCATGGTTTATTCAGGCTTGATGAATCAATCACATACAGTTCCCTTTTTATGTTCAACCGGTGGGCTTGATAAATCAAACCCCTACAGGAATATCGGATTTTATGAATCAATCACATACAGTTCCCTTTTTATGTTCAACCGGTGGGCTTGATAAATCAAACCCCTACAGGAATATCGGATTTTATGAATCAATCACATACAGTTCCCTTTTTATGTTCAACCGGTGGGCTTGATAAAT
>CAYUXD010000124.1:2316-7030 GCA_964448655.1 uncultured Eubacteriales bacterium | reverse complement strand
ATAGTGACGAAGGATGGGGAATTTGTAAAGGACTTAACCCAGGAGGACTTTGAGCTCTACGAAGACGGGAAAAAAGTCCCTATAAACTCGTTTGAACTCGTAAGCTTTGAGGAAAGAGAGCTGAAGATCTTAGAGGAACAGCCGGAGAAAAAACCGTCTGCCCTTCCTACGAAAAAACTTGCTGTAGTATTTGACGCCATCAATTCCTGGAAAAGAGAAGTTGAGATAGAAAGCGAAAAAATCGTTGATCAACTTTTTTCATTAATAAAACTTGGCCATGAGGTGATGATACTTCAACTTGACAGGAGAAGGGGGCTTGAAATCCTTCAGCCTTTCACAACCAGGGAGGATTTCATAAGAAAAGCCGTTGAGAAGGCTTCAGGTACCATCTGGAAGCTGGGGTATGATATAGCCGAGCCTCTCGATGAGACAGCAGAAGATTTTGCACCTTCCAGAGGCACTGGAGAGCGTGAGGATGACAGAATCGTCACTAATCCTGAATATTATAAGAACATGACGAGACTGGAGTACATGTATCTAGAACAACAGAAATTTGAGAAGACGATCGGCGGGATCTTGGCCTCTTGTAATATGTTAAGGGACCTGCCAGGCAGGAAGTCCATACTCCTCATTAGTGCCGGCATTCCAGACCTTGCTCCATCGGACATGCTTCCCAAAATTCGATCTGGCATTGCAGGCGAAGAAGTAGAGAGGGTCCGCGATGATAAATTATATAGCACGATTCAAAATATGCGCGTATTTGATCCTTTTAACATCTTGAAAGGGAAAACCTTCAGAGACGGAGAAGAAGTCATAAAAGAGGTGATCCGCTATGCTAATGCTCAAAATGTCTCCCTCTATTCCTTAGACTCTGACATATATGTAAAGAATATTTATTCTGGCGCAAGCGCAGAATATTACCAACAATACCAGGCGGAACATCTCAAAACCAGAGAACAGGATAAGATAAGGAAGGTCCAAAACTTATCCTGGCTATCTGAAGATACAGGGGCAGAGTCGTTGAGAGGAGCCAAGAAATTCGATCAATTCCGCCAGGTCATGAGTACTGATTTAACCCATTATTACCAGTTGAGTTTCTATCCCCAGAGAGAAGAAGCGGATGACAGGTACCACAAATTAAAGGTCAACGTAGAACGCAAAGGTGTTGAGGCACGTTTTAGAAAAGGATACACAGACTATTCCCTGGAAGAATTCAATAAAATGCTTCTTATCACTGCTTTTTATAACCCTTCTGTGTTTGACCAGCTGCCTTTCAAAGCAGAGTATATTCCCCTTATTACTGAATCCGGGAAATACGAGCCCTGGATGAATATCGCTCTCCCCACAAGGGATATATTCATAGAGAGATTCGTTGAGTATGCACCGAAGATATTTAACCTTAATATCTGGATAAGCGATAAAAAAAGCGGAGAGAAGAGTTTTGAAGGAAAGATAAACCTTCCTTTTAACATAAATTCTTCTTTCATGGATTTTGTAGATAAGGTTGACTATCTAACCTTTCACTTCAAAGGGCCAGAACTTCCTTTCAAGCATAACGAGTATAAAGCAGTTATGGCTCTTGTTGATCCTCAAACCAATGAAATCGGCGCCTGGGAATCATCCCTTATTCTTCCTGATATTATGAAGAGTAATGAGGCGGCAGTGGTAAATTGTGTTTTGGGCGATTTGACTCAAAACCCCAAAATGGCAAGAAAATCTTTCGCGCTTTCTAAAGAAGATGGAGGCCTCGAGTATGGGCAAATAAAGTTTTATCCAAAAGTGACCAACCAGTTCTTCAAACAGGAAAAAGCCTCTGTTTTTGCGCAGATCTATCTCCCTCAAGGAAAAGGGGAGATTCAGCCCGAATTCATAATTAGAGGTGAAGACAAATCTATTCGTTATGTTCCAGGAGAACTTGTGGTAGAATCGTGGGATAAAAAATCAAATATCTGGAGTGCGATATTTTCTTTAGATTTTAACCAAGCAGCCCGCGGAGAAAACAGTTTCAGGATTGAAATGGCTGGAGCTGGGGAAAAGGTTTTTTCAAGCCAAGAGATACAGCTGACCATACTTTACTAACAGAGCTTAAAATTAAATTTTTAAGCACAGCCAAGGGAAAATGAAAAGAGGGATACTACTACTAAACTGGAAATAAAATAAACATAAAAAAGACAGTGATCGGCTTAGATGGTGAGCTAATTTCCTAAAATTTATTTTAGAGTTTTGTTCCTGAAAGATAGTTAGTTTCAGAATCTTTTGATAATATTTTCCTTTTGACTAAAGCCTAATACTGGTTTGATAGCCATTCTTTAATACGCTTATCGATCTTATCGCGAATCTCTCTAAATTTCTGTAATTTCTCCTCTTCAGCTCCTATCTGGGCAACAGGATCTTCAAAATCCCAATGGATCCTTTCGCCCGCACCGGGGAATACAGGGCACTGCTTCTCCGCATCGGCAGAAACAGTTATCAAGTAATCAAAATCTATTTTCCCTATGTATTCATCCACATGCTTGGAACCACGTCCTTCTAAGCTAATCCCAACCTCTTCCATAACTCTTATCGTGTAGGGAGCAATTCCTAATGGTCTTATTCCAGCGCTGTAGGCTTCGAATTCATCGCCAGCATATTTCCTGAGGAACGCCTCTGCCATCTGACTGCGCGCAGAATTTCCAGTACAGAGAAAAAGGACTTTTGCTTTCTTCATAATAAACTCCCTCTTAATTTTTTGTGCATCTCCATAAAATCTCCCTAATAATCCTCTAATAATAACAACTACAAAATTTTATTATAACATCGCTCGGGATTTTAATTCTCCTGGAATTTTTGAAAAAAAGGGGACAGGCCCCTTTATTATAGCTATTTTCCAAAATGTAACAATTTTGGAAATTCGGACAGACTATGATATTAATAATCTAATGTGGAGGCTGTGATGAAAGCAACCAATCTTGAACTCACTCCCGAAGCCATGCAACAAATGGGAGAATCTGCAGTAAAGACTGTTGTGGATCATATCACAAACTTGCCGAATGCTCCCCGTTCAAACCTGGAAAACAGCGCAGACATCGTCAAGTCTCTGCGCGAGCCTTCTCCTGAGAAGGGCACTGACTTTGAATCCTTGCTCGATTTCTTTATGAACAAGGTAATTCCTGTCTCTATTAATACACCGCACCCAGCTTACGTGGGATATATCCCTGGAGGAGGTCTTTATCCCTCAGCGATCGCTGATTTCCTGGGAGCAGCCACTAATCGTTTTACAGGCGCCTGGTTTGCAGCACCCGCCGCAGCAAGGCTGGAAGCTAATGTCCTGGAATGGTTTGCCCAATGGATAGGTTATCCCGAATCAGCCCGCGGTATTTTAACAAGCGGTGGCTCTTTAGCCAATTTCAGCGGAGTGGTTACTGCAAGAAAAAATCTTTTAGGTGATGATATCAGCGGGGGAATTTTATATGCCTCCAATCAAACCCATCATAGTGTCATGAAAGCTGCCCTTCTAGCAGGTATTCCAGAGCGCAACATTCGTTTGCTTGATGTGGATAAGAATTTCCGGGCCCTCCCTGATCAGTTTGAAATAGCCATAAAAAAAGACCTGAAAAAAGGGTTGAAACCCTTTTTTCTTGTGGGCAATGCAGGCACAACTAACTCCGGGGCTGTTGATCCTTTGCCTGAATTAGCTGATATCGCAGCAAAATACGGGCTGTGGTACCACATTGACGCTGCCTATGGTGGTTTCTTCAATCTATGTAAAGAAGGGAAAAAGATACTCAGAGGTCTTGAACATTCTGATTCCATAGTGCTTGATCCTCACAAAGGACTGTTTGTACCTTATGGCTCAGGCAGTTTGTTGGTAAAAGAT
Source organism: uncultured Eubacteriales bacterium (assembly GCA_964448655.1). Lineage (GTDB taxonomy): Bacteria > Acidobacteriota > Aminicenantia > Aminicenantales > Aminicenantaceae > SOIV01. Next base: position 3,174 of record CAYUXD010000124.1, on the reverse strand, counting down.
GGCGAGCTTCTCAGGCGCGCCCATATACTAACCGCAGAGTACTTGCAGGATCACGCGACACCTGAACGAGAATTTGATGCCTCGGAATATTCTCCAGAATTATCACGTTCGTACCGCGGCTTGCGTGTATGGCTGCCCTTGAAATTATTCGGAGTCAAGGCATTTCGCGAAAATCTCGCTGAAAAACTTCATTTAACAAAATGGATGTATCAACGTTTTTTGGAAAAGCCAGGATTTGAGTGTGTGACAGTGCCTGACCTTTCTGTAATCGCCTTTCGTTATCGTCCGAAAAAAGGTAATGTGGATACTTTCAATAGGCAATTACTCGAAAAAATCGTTAAAAGCCAAAAGCTTTTTCTCTCCAGTACGTTGCTGAATGGCGAATTCGTTATCCGCGTTTGTATTCTCAGCTTCAGGACCCATCAGCCTGAGGTGGAAGAGGCTTTCGAAATTATTAAGAATGCAGCAAAAAAGCTTGAGATGGAATGAGATACAGGCTAGATAAAATTCGACAAAGATCAGTCAATTTCATGTATGTTGACATCAATGTCCTCTGGGGAAGAATCCCTCATTTTAGGCGAGTAACATAGGAAGGCAAAAGTGAATATCTATATTATCTGTATCGTTATTTGTGCTGGAATTTTTATCATCAACGGAATAATGATATTTCGGGCAGCGAAAGAGCGTATAACTAGTGAGATATATATACATACTGGCTTTATTATTTTCTTTTCGTTGTTTGCTCTTGAATTAACCCTAGGTAACATCGAAGCATGGAATCGTTTTGATATTCCTTGGATAAGGACTGTCGGTAATGTGCTTTATATTCCATCAGCTTTTTTGTTTTATAATATTTAA
>CAYUXD010000124.1:0-2306 GCA_964448655.1 uncultured Eubacteriales bacterium | reverse complement strand
CTGCTTAGTATTGTATATGGCCAGCTGAATTATCATCTTTAATAAGTTTAAAGCATAAAGGTAAACCTAATACCCATGATTTCACTGCAAGCACTATTTTTATAGATACTGGGATTTACGCTATTATTCGGCAGCCAATGACTTTAGGAATGGGAATTTGGTCTATTGCTTTTGTTTTCGTTTTTCAGTCAATTTTATCAATAGTTCTTGGCGTATTATCACTATTTTGTTTTTGGATATCAGCAAGGAAGGAGACCGAGTATAACATAAGAAAATTTGGAGAGGTTTACAAAGATTACATGAAAAAAGTTCCGATGTGGAACATTTTCCAAGGATTAAAGAAGAAATAAGTTAGGTAAAGATGCATACTTGACCTAAATAAAAGGGAAAGCGTATTTAAAAAGGCAAAAAATGAAGAGCAAAGTACTAAAAAGTAGCAAAATATGATAAGGAAAGGTTTATTCTTCATACTATGAATCGGCGTGAATTTTTCTTATTAGCTGCGGGAATGGGTACATCAATGTTTCTTCTGCACCCGAAGTTTATCGGTCTCTTATCGAGAAATGGAAATTTTTATATTTCTCCGGATAAAGAGTTAAAAACAGTTCATAATAACAAATCAAGAACACGCGAAATTTTTCATAAAATTATTAAGCAAGCCAGGAAAGAGGGTTGGACATTTCTTCCTGTCGGAGAATGCATGGGGAAAATCGCGCTGCTTTTTCTGGACACAGAGTATGTCGCAGGGACACTTGAAGGAGAAGGGCCGGAAATATGCAGAGTTGACCTCACAGGATTAGACTGCGTCACTTTTTTTGAAAACGTGTTATGTATTTCGAGAATCTTAAAAAAAGAGAAAACATCATTTGATGATTTTAAGGCTGAAACTATTTTTACTCGATATAGAGAAGGGATACTGACTGACTATACCTCCCGCTTGCACTACACTTCTGACTGGATTTATGACAACGAGAAGAAAAAAGTGGTGAGGAATATCACTATGGAAATCGGAGGAGAAGAATTTCCTTTTAGGGTCTCATTCATGTCAAAGAATCCGCACTATTATCAGGCCCTGAAGGAATTTCCAGAATTTATCAAAACAATTGTTGACCTCGAAAAAGAAATAAATAAGCGCAAGCACTGGTATATTCCCAAAAGTAAGATCAAGGAAGCGCAAAAACATATTCAAACAGGAGATATTATTGCCCTGGCAACAGATAAAGACGGTCTGGATTATGGACATACAGGTCTGGCTTATCAAGATGAGAGAGGGAAAATAAGATTTCTACATGCTTCGCAAGAAAAGAAAAAAGTGCTCCTGGATGCAGAACTCTATGAATATACGCAATCCGTCGAGACACATATTGGCATTACAGTAGCAAGACCATTAGAAGTAAAGGAGGGAATAGGGACGATTTGAGTTATACGATTTGATAATTCATGGATGAAAGACAAGAATTAGGAATTACAATTAATTTTCCTCGATTAAGTAATAAGAAACCCTTTGAGTGAGCTTCTCCTGAGTGTTTTCCGATGGTAAATTTTTATCCAATTTTATATCTCATATTTTAAAAATCTGCAGCATGATTATCCCTATGATCGCGGCCACGATAAGATAATAAGTCATCGGGATAAGCGTTTTACGCATAAGCAAGCCCTCCCTTCCCAGAAGGCCGACAACTGCCGATGCAGCGACGACATTATGAACACAGATCATGTTGCCGGCAGCACCTCCTACAGCTTGAAGGGCGACGATAACACCCGGAACAGCCCCTATCTTGAGGGCAGTGGCAAACTGAAAAAGGGAGAACATCATGTTGCTGAAAGTATTGCTTCCTGCAATGAAAGCTCCCATTGCTCCTATTACAGCAGCAAAGGCGGTCCAGCCTTTTCCTAATAAGGCCGCTGCAGCACTGGCCAACACAACAGGCATCTTGTCCAATCCTCCGGAGACTCCGCTGTTAATAAAAACCTTGACCATAGGTACTGCAAATCCGAGAGCGATTGCAGGACCGAGAAGCATTCTAAAAGAACGATTTGCAGCCTTCTTGACCTGTCTTCTCGACATTTTCTGGATGAAGATTGTCATAACAGTCACGACCAAAAACAAAAAACCAGGCAAATAGAAAGGTTGAAAGCTGGTACTGATAGATGTCTGGAAAATATTCGTCCACTTTATTGAAACAGAAGCCAGAGCATTTTTTAGAAAAGGCCAGAGGCGGCTGAAGAGGAGAAACAGCGCAACGAGAATATAGGGAAGCCATGCTCTAAAAATACTCATTTCCGATTTCATCGAAAATTGCGCC
>CAYUXD010000123.1:717-7040 GCA_964448655.1 uncultured Eubacteriales bacterium | reverse complement strand
ATTCAACTCGGGCTTACTTAAGCTATTATTAGGGCACTTCTGGTTCTGCTGGTTAGTATTACCAATCTCATTTTTCCCGGCTAAGGTGTGGAATTTTTACAAATTATTGACTCCATCTATCCCGGCTACCATTTTGGCAAATGGGGTTTTGGTGGTGTGGTGGTAGCTACATTGTATGCGGCTCTAGATGGATTTATCTTGGGTGTAGTCCTTGCTTGGGTCTATAATCTCTTGGGCAAATCTATTAAGAAAGAAGGAAAGTAGGTCCTTCCATCCGATTTATTGATTAAATGTAAATTGCTAATTAAGGTTCATATCGTCCTTTAAACGGGGAGCGGGCTATAGCTTCCTAATCTGCAGAAAGACATCAAGTCTAAGTAGAAATTCATAGAAACGATGGCTCGGGAAAAGGGAAATTATCGCTTAAGGAAAGATGAGGATAGAGAGAGAAAAAAGCTAGAAAGAGAAAAGCTGGCTGTTTTGGGGGAAAAGGAGGGATATGAAATGTTTTTTGTGGGCGTTGCCTCGCCCAGCCAGCTTAGCAAGGCTCTATTAGGTTGACAAAAAGGATTGAGAAGTTCAATCACCTTTAAAGGTGATATGGGGGGTGATTTTTCTGCGCTGCAAAATTGGGGTCTGTCCCTGTTATATTATCTTTTACAAAATCGGGAACTATCCCCATTTTTTTGGGACTGTCCCCATTTTTTTATCTTTTAGTATTTTTTCTCTTCAGGTTTGAAGTTTGCGCATATCTTCTATATCAGGCTCTATATGAACCAGGATATTAGAAGGTCTGGACAATTCTTTTTTGATTTTCTCCTCAATTTTCATCGAGATATCATGACTTTTTTGCACAGATAACGCAGGATTAACCAAAACATGAACATCTATGAATAACTCAGATCCGAGCTTTCTTGTCCGGAGGGCATGCCAGGAAGAGATGTCCGCTTCTTTAGATAAAACCATTTCTATTTTCTGGATGGATTCACTGTCCGCCGAGTGCTCGGAGAGCTCAATAAGACCATCGAAGAAAATCTTACCTGCCACTCCTATGATCATGAAGCCAACTACGATTGTCGCCACCTGGTCGGCATGACCCCACCCGAACAAACTTACAACACCCCCGATCAGGACGGCAAATGAAGAAAGGGAATCTGATCGGTGGTGCCAGGCATTTGCATACAGGACTGTGCTTTGAGTTATCCGGGAAACTTTCCGCGTTACAGAGAATAGGATTTCTTTGGAGACAACAGAAACAAACGCCACTACAAGTATTATATAGCCTGGATAATTGTGCTTATGCTGGTAGACTGAAATACCTGCCGACCAGATGAGACCGAAGCTGATGACAAGCAGCACCAGACCAATCAACAGGGAGGCAATCGTATCTAGCTTACCGTGACCATAAGGGTGAGCTTTATCCGGGGGTCTGCTGGATAAACGAGCTCCAATCAATACGACAAAATCTGTGGCCAGGTCGGAAAGCGAATGCACACCATCAGCAATAAGAGCAGAAGATCTAATAAAGGTTCCAGAAACGAGCTTTAAAGCCACAAGAAAAATATTAACCAAAACTCCCCAAAGAGTTATCGACCGAATTCTTTTCTGCCTCTCATTTATGGATTGAAGCGGCATAAACCTTCCTCTTTCCTGATATGCGGAACTTGATTTGTCCTTTGTATTATAGATGAAGCGATTAAATAAATAAATAAATAAAAAGGGGACAGGCTACTTTTTTTATATTGTGTAGGGGATCTGATTTATCAAACCCACCGATTAAAAAAAAGTAGCCTGTCCCCTTTTTTTACTGTGATGGTATAAAAGATTGATGTGTCATTGCGAGCGACCGAAGGGAGCGTGGCAATCTCATAAGATACAGGTTGCTTTTTTATTGATTTGACCCTGTTTATTGTTTTTTGTATTATTGAGCGAACTCCAGGAGAGATCAGTTACAAAGGAATTCAGAAGCCAGGAATGATTTTTCTGAATGCCCCCACTTTTAAAAAATATTTTTTACCCGGACTGGTCTTCCAATCAGTGGTTATCGCGGGAGGTTACGGCACAGGACGGGAGCTTGTGGAATACTTTCTCAACTACGGACCTCTGGGAGGTCTTCTGGGAATGCTCATGATCACAACGGTGATGTGGTCAGTATTATTGGCCTTGACTTTTGAGTTCTCCCGGATGTTCCGCGCTTATGACTATCGAACGTTTTTCATAAACCTCCTGGGGCCCTTCTGGTTTATCTTTGAAATTCTGTATTTTATTCTGCTGTTCATCGTCCTTGGTGTGATAGGTTCTGCGGCCGGTGCCCTACTCCGGGATAATTTTGGCATTCCCTTCATAATCGGGGTAATGATTATGCTGGGAGCCATTGGCTTTTTGACCTTTAAGGGAAGTGGTTTAATCGAAAAATTCCTTTCGAGCTGGTCAATTGTCCTCTACGTCGTCTACGGACTTTTTCTTATCGTCGCTGTTGTTAAGTTCGGCCCAGAGATCCAAAAAAATTTTTCAAGCGGTATCGCCCTTCCGAAATGGTCTCTGGGAGGATTTAAATATGCCCTCTACAACATGGGAATCATTCCAGCCGTATTATTCTGCGTCAGCCACATAGAGACAAGAAAAGAAGCTATCTCTGCCGGTCTTCTTGGAGGTCTGATAGGCATCCTGCCAGGTCTTCTCTTCTTTATTGCCGTGGTCAGTCATTATCCGGCTGTTTTATCCGAGGAAGTACCCGCCGACTATCTCCTTCGAAATTTTGGGTTTACTGCATTAAGAATCTTATACCTGGTTGTTCTTATCGGAACCTTGATTGAAACAGGCACAGGTTTTATTCATGCTGTAAACCAACGTATCCAATCGGCTCTTCAAGCAAAGGGGAAAAAGCTCCCCCGCTGGCAAAGACCTGTTGTAGCCCTGGTTCTCCTTTCAATAGGTCTGGGACTTTCAACTTTTGGACTGATTCCCCTGATTGCAAAAGGTTACGGAAGCGTAAGCTGGGGATTTTTCATTGTCTATATCATTCCCCTCGTGACTCTCGGTTTGTATAAGATTTTCAAGGAAAATATGAATTAAACAAATTCAAGTAAATCATATAAATATAAAAAGGTGGGCTTGATGAATCAAGCCCCTACAAGAAAACAAATTCCCTTCAATATTAAGGAATAAAGAGTTGATCAGAAAATGGGGCCTGTCCTCATTTTTTACATCAATAAGTGGATATGATGAATCAAGTCCCTACAAGAAAAACCCCACAAAAAAAGCAAAGCCCCTACTAAATGTATTCGATGGTGGCGGGGGGCTTGGGCGTAATTTCATAGGCAACGCGCACTACTTCCGGAATTTCCCCGGTCATTCTCTTAGATATCTTCATCAGAACTTCCCAGGGTACTTCAGTAGGTTCAGCAGTCATGGCGTCTTTGCTCTCCACTGAGCGAACTATGACTATTTCCCCAAACTTCCTTTTGCCTTCTTCTACTCCTGTCCCTCTATCACTCAGCAAAACAGCAAAAGCCTGGAATGGCTTTAAGGACTCGATTTCCTCCTCAACTATCTTGGTTGCTCTTCTGACGAGAGAAACTCGCTCTGGCGTCACTTCCCCTACCACTCTTGTCGCTAAACCCGGCCCTGGAAAGGGCATCCTGCCGTAAATCATTTCCGGAAGACCGAGCTCTTTGGCCACTTCTCTGACTTGAGGCTTAAACAAATCCTTCACAGGTTCAACGACCTTAAAACCGAATCCTTTCTCAGGATCTATTCCAATCTGCTCGAGAATGTTATGCTGAGTCTTTACACCGCCCTTTGTTTCGATAATATCTGCCGCAATAGTCCCCTGCACCAAAAATTTAGCTTCACTTTTCAGTACTTCTCTTCCAAAAACAGTGTAAAAAGTCGAGCGAAAAGCTTTTCTTTTCTCCTCTGGGTCAAGTTTACCTTTTAGAGCATTAAAAAATTCATCTTGAGCATCTATGATATCGACCTCAATTCCCAGGTCTCGAAATACCTCGCTCACTTGCTCTGGCTCTTTTTCTCTCATCAATCCATCATCTATAAAGATAACCTTCAGGTTTGAACCGATAGCTCTATGAGCCAGGACTGTGCAGGCGGAACTGTCCACTCCTCCGGATAAAGCGGAGATTGCTCTCTCCGACCCCACAGTTTCTTTAATTTCGTTTATCCTTTGTTCAATAGATTTTATTTCATCCATCCTTCGACTCCTAACTTTTTTCTTTGAAATAATACATTATCTTAGAAAAAATGATAATAAAAACTTTCCCTTTTTTAGTCAGAGAAAAGGTCTTTTGTGGAAAAATTTGGTTCGCTGGTAAGGTTAACTCCCAATCTTTTTAATCCTGCTTCATCGCCTGGAGTGGGAATATGTGTTAGATGAACTTCGCAACCTTTGAGTTCTTTCAATTTCTTCAGGGCTTTCTTAGCGGTAGGGCTGGTGGTTGCACTTATGCTTATGCTGATCAGAGCTTCCTCCAGGTCCAAACTTATCGATTTTGCACTCAGAATATCTTTTTTGAGATTCGATATCGATTCTATGATCTCGGGCGAAACTAAATGTATCTGATCAGCAATTCCTGCTAACTCTTTTATCGCGTTCAAAACAAGACTGGAGGCAGCATGCATAAGTGGAGAGTTTTTGCCAGTTAGAATTGTGCCATTCTTTAATTCGATAGCTGCCCCGCAAAAAATCCCCTTGTTTCCTTTTTTCTGCTTCTCTGCGTCCAGGGCTGCATCCCTGGCCGGTTTGACTACTCTTCTGTCCTCCGGCTTAACATTCAGCTCTTTCATCAGAAGTTCTACCCTCTGGACTGTATCCCTATCCACAAATCCCATCGCATATTCGCAGGAGTACCTGAAATATCTCCTGATCACCTCCTGCTCGGCTGTCCAGCTCACGATTCTATCATCGATTATACCTGAATTTGCTCGATTTACGCCCATATCTGTGGGCGACTTATAGATGGATTCAGTTCCGGTAAGCTTTTCCAGTATACACTTAAGGACAGGGAAAATTTCAACGTCGCGGTTATAGTTCACTGCTGGTTTGCCGTAAGCTTCTAAGTGAAAAGAATCTATAAGATTGAAATCTCCGATGTCAGCCGTGGCTGCCTCATAGGCAACGTTTATAGGGTGTTTTAAAGGCAAATCCCAGATGGGGAAGGTTTCAAACTTGGCATATCCGGCTTTTATTCCTCGTTTATAATCATGGTAGAGCTGAGAAAGAGATGTGGCTAATTTTCCGCTTCCAGGGCCAGGACCTGTTACTATTACCAGAGGTTTTTCAGTAGGGATATATTCGTTGGCTCCGTAACCCTCGTCGCTAACTATAAGTTCAATGTCTGTTGGATATCCTTTTGTAAATCGATGAGTATAGACTTTTATGTTCCGCCGCTCCAGCCTATTTTTAAATATCTTGGCTGCTGGTTGATTATCAAAGCGAGTTATGACAACACCTAAAATCCCGAGACCCCAATCTCTTAAATCATCGATCAATTTAAGAGCATCAACGTCATAAGTGATTCCAAAGTCGGCTCTTACCTTTTTTCTCTCGATATCACCAGCATAAATACAAAGCAGAATATCAGCCTTATCTTTTAGCTGGGCGAGGAGTCTCATCTTGACGTTTGGGTCAAATCCGGGCAGCACTCTTGAAGCATGATAGTCAAAGAGAAGCTTGCCGCCAAACTCAAGGTATAATTTATTATTGAACATCTTCACTCTTTCCAGGATGGCAGAAGCTTGCTCTTTTATGTATTTTTCACTATTAAATCCTCTGTTCTCTTTCATCTTTTTGACTCTTTTTGTTTCCTTACGAAAGGCCTGGTTTTTCTTTTCCTTCCAATAAATATAATTTCTCTACTAAAGTCAATATTTTCCTTTATCCGGTCTATCCTATTTATTCACAATATCTTTGATTTGGAAAGAACTCGTTTATTACCTCCCCTTTAGAGGTGAAAGAAAATATACAAAAAATCATCATCAAAACCACCCTAAAAGGCGATTGTATCTATAAGCCTCATGCCTCATTATTTACTTCGGAGGCGCTATTAATTTGATTTGAGGAGGGCTGTCCAAGGCGTTGACTAGACAGAATGGGAGCAGGCTGAATTGAGGATCCTCTCCCTGCCCTCCTCTTCAACACAGCCTCTGAAGTAAATTGGCTCAAATTGCATTATTGAGACAGCATTTGACAGATTAAGAAAAAAAAGGAAAAAAGGGACGGGCTACTTTTTTAGTTGAAAAAAGAACCGTCCTTGGTTCTAAGTTAGGGTTTGAGAAATCAAATCCTCACATACACAGTGGGCTTGATA
>CAYUXD010000123.1:0-707 GCA_964448655.1 uncultured Eubacteriales bacterium | reverse complement strand
CCCTACAAAATGTGGATTTGATAAATCAAACGCCTACAATAATCAGAAAATGGGGCTTGTCCCCATTTTTTGATACGATAAGGTGGGTTTGAAAAATCAAATCCTTACATTAAGAGAAAGGGAAAGACCCTTTCCCAAAAAAGTAGCCTGTCCCCTTTTTTTAACTTTTTTTAGGGTTGACGAAATTGCAATTATGTGGGTATAATAAGCAAAAATAATGCGTGAAGGAAAGGGTCCAATGAATGGGGTATATAGAAAAGCAGCAACAATAATTGTAATTTTGCTATTTGTTTCTTGTATTCCTCGAATTGCTCCAAAAGTTGTTCATTTCGTAAATTTGGAAGCAAAAGAATCGGAATCAGGCACAATGGTGATTTTAACCACCTCAGAGCCTGTCCAGTATAAAGACACAAAGTTAGAAAATCCTCCCTGCATATTAATAAGCTTTCCCGATAAAAAAGTCTTCAGCAGCGAAGAAGATGTAGTGATAGTAAATAAGGGACCGATTAAAAGAATAAAAAATGAATATTACCAGAGCGGAAGCGAAAGTGGACGCCAGTTGAATTTAGTTATAGTGGAACTTACTCAGGATTTGCCTTATAAAATCGCTTCAAGCGGCAGTTCGATATTAATACGAATAGAAAATCCCAAGCAATCTGAACTCTTGCTTAACAAAGAAAAAAACAAAATCGGAGGCGATTCGCAAG
>CAYUXD010000122.1:0-7092 GCA_964448655.1 uncultured Eubacteriales bacterium | reverse complement strand
TTCTGCTTCCAAGGCCCACTTGGTCACACTTTCTGCTCCTTTCTCCTGCTGCTCTTCAGCTACCATGATATAAGCGGGATACATCTCTTCCACCTCGAAGGTTTCCCCATCTATTGCTTCCTGGAGGTTCTCAGGAGTTTTCTTTATCCCATACAAAGTCCTGAGATGATTTGTGGCATGAACTTGCTCAGCAAAGCTGTTGGCTCTGAAGAGCCTGGCAACATTAGAAAAATTTTCTTTCTCTGCTTTATCAGCGAAGGCCAAGTATTTCATATGAGCTTGACTCTCTCCAGCAAAAGCATTCTTTAAATTTTCTTCTGTCATTTTTTTCATTTCTCTCCTCCTTAAATCTCGACCATTTTTTCTATAGCTCCTCTTGCCTTTTGACTCACTTCATGCGGAACTTCAACTTTATGAATCATATTTTCTAAGGATCTTAAAACTTTTCCCAGATCTATCTTTTTCATGTTAAAACAAAGGGCCGCGTCTCTTGCAGGATAAAAATTCTTGGTTGGATTCTCTTTTTTCATTCTGTAGATTATCCCAGTTTCAGTACCTATAATAAATTCTTTCTTTTTTGTCTTGCGGGTTTCTTTAACCATTTTCCCTGTAGAAAGAACTTTATCTGCAAGATCTATGACTTCGGGCAGGCATTCAGGATGAACCCAGACTTCTGCTTCGGGATGAAGGTTTCTTTTGTCCTTTATATCTCTGGCTTTAATGTATCTATGAACATAGCAGTAGCCATCCCAGGGAATAATCTTCTTCTTCGTGTGGCGGGCAACATAAGCTGCAAGATTTTTATCCGGAGCAAAAAGAATTTCATCCGCATTAAGGGAATTCACAACTTTGACGGCATTTGACGAGGTGCAACAAATATCACATTCAGCCTTCACCTCTGCGGTTGTGTTGACATAACAGACAACCTTACTTTCTGGATAATTTTTTTTCCACTCCCGAAGCTCCGAGGCAGTAATCATATCAGCCATAGGACAGCCGGCCCTTGCATCCGGGATAAGAATTGTTTTCTCCGGCGCCAGTATCTTAGCTGTCTCAGCCATAAAGTGAACCACGCAGAATACAATAATTTTTGCATCCACCTGAGCGGCTTTCTGGCTCAGGCCCAAGGAATCCCCGATATAATCAGCTACATCCTGGACTTCTCCAATCTGATAATTATGGGCTAAAATAACGGCATTCTTTTCTTTTTTTAATTTCGTTATTTTATTCCTTATCTCTTCTTTATTCACTTTTCTCCTCAAAACGGATTTGATAAATCAAAGGAGGGTTTGACGAATCAAACCCCTTTAAATCCATTCGATTTTCTATCTTGGCCTGGTTCGGATAAACAAGGCTAATACTTCACTTTCCTGACATACACTTTTATAGTTTCTCCTTTTTCCTCCAATCCGAGATATTCTTGTCCTGTCTGCCTGCACCAAGCTGGCATATCCTCTCTGATTCCTTCATCTGTTGAGATCACTTCCAAAACTTCTCCAATCTTCATTTCTTTTATTTTTTCTGCTGTCTGGGCAATAGGCATAGGACAGAGCAGGCCAAAACAATCTAATTTCACATCAGCCTTCACTCCTTTCTCTATCATCCTTATTCTTATCTTGTCTTATTCCTTTTTCCTTCGTTTTTGGGTTTCAGGGAAGGTTTACATGATCCAGGAAATTTATACCCTAACTTTCGTTGCGCCGCAGTGGGGGCATTTCTCTTCCCCTTTTTTAACCGGCTCTCCGCATTCCGGACACTCCTCGAGTTCAAATCCACACTTTGTGCAGTAATCTTCCAGGCCCTCGAGAGGCCCCTCGCAGTAAGGACAATAGCATTTCTCCTTATCAATGGATTTCTCTTGAGCCTCTTTTTTCTCAGCCTCAGCTCTCTGTCTCTCTTTGTAATTTTCAATCGCCTTATGAAGAGCGTCTGCTCCCAGGTTTGAACAATGAAGTTTATTCTTGGGTAATCCTCCCAGCTCCTTGGCAACACTCTTGTTTGTGATCTTAAGGGCCTCTTCAATTGTCTTTCCCATGGCCAGTTCACTGACCATGCTGGAGACAGCAATGGCAGCGCCACAGCCAAAAGTCTGAAACTTGACATCCTCGATTCGATTGTCTTTCACCTTGATATAAAAACTCATCATGTCACCGCAGACAGGATTGCCTACCTGGCCGACTCCGTCTGCATCTTTTATAACTCCTACGTTCCGTGGGTTTTGAAAATGTTCCATAACTTTTTCGCCGTAAATCATTTTCCTTTCTCCTCTAAATATTGGGTATATAAGGGAGACATTTTCCTCAGTCTCTCTATTATTGGTGGGAAGACTTCAAGGAGATAATCTATATCCTTGGAAGTCGTCTCTTCAATCAAACTGAAAACAAGCGAGCCCTGGGCAAGGGCATGATCTATTCCCATGGCCAGAAGAACATGGGAAGCTTTTAGTGCCCTTGAAGTACAGGCAGAACCACTCGAGGCAGAAATACCCTGCATATCCAGATTCAAGAGCATCGCTTCTCCTTCGACAAACTCAATACAAAAGCTCGCATGATGAGGGAGCCTCTTTTCAGGATGGCCGGTGAGAAACACGTGCTCCACTTTCTGGGGAAGGAGTTTTATTAGCCTGTCCCTCAAGGGCTTTACTTTTTCATTCCGCTTTTCCAGCTCCTTTTTGGCAATCTCTGCCGCTTTTCCCAGGCCAACAATACCAGACACATTTTCTGTTCCAGCTCTCCTTCCGCTCTCCTGAATACCGCCGTCAATGAAGGGAAGGATTCTTACGCCTTTTTTCACAAACAAAGCAGCACTACCTTGGGGACCGTAGAATTGACTTCCCGCCAGGCTCAAAGCATCGATTCCTAACACCTTCACATCTACGGGAATGTTCCCCGCAGCTGCCACCGCATCTGTATGAAAGAGAACTTCGCGGGAGCGGCAAAAATCTGCAATTTCACCAATCGGCTCTATAGTCCCCACTTCATTGTTGGCTAACATTACGGAAACTAGTATGGTTTCCTCGGAAAAAGCTCGCTGGACATCCTCTGGGTTCACTAATCCCCATTTATCAACAGAAACAGAGCTCACCTTAAACCCGAGCTTTTCAAGGCTCTTGGCCGAATGAAGAACAGATTGATGTTCGACTGCAGAGAGAATGATATGTGTTCCTCTTTTTTGATTTGCAAGAGCAAGTCCTTTCAGAGCAAAATTATTGGATTCTGACCCGCTGGAAGTAAATAAGATCTCTGAAGGCTCGCAATTAATTAGATGAGCTACCTTCTCTCTTGCCTCTTCAACGGCTCTTAAAGCTTCTTGGCCGACAGAATGAAGACTCTGAGGATTTCCGAAATTTTCTTTCAAATAAGGAAGCATGGCTTCAAGCACCTGAGGATGAAGAGGAGTTGCGGCGATTCGATCTAAATATACTCGTCTCATCTCTTCTCCTTTTCCCTTAATTGAAAAAACTATCAGAAATCAAGATAGCTGGATTAATTTTTCTCCCTGTTAATTTCCTCAAACTGCAACGACTTCTTTTATTTCTGGGATTTCATTCTTCAAGTGCCTTTCAATCCCCATCTTTAAAGTCATCTGAGACATCGGGCACCCAGCACAAGCACCTGTCAATTTGACCTTAACCACATCATCCTTGACCTCAACGAGTTCTACATTTCCTCCATCGGCCATAAGAGCAGGTCGAATTTTATCTAAAGATTTTTCCACTTTTTCTTTCATAAAAAATTCTCCTTTTTCATAGAGTTTTAATGATATAGATTTCACTTAAATTTTTCCATGATTTTCTCCAAAAGCTTGACTCCGGAGGCTACAGGCAAGGTCCGGCCATGGAGAGCATGAAATCCATAAGAACGAAAATAATTGTTCAATCTCCCATGGCAGCCAATCCCTGTTACGATGACTAATTGCTCAGGATCCAGGTCAAGCGCCGCAGCCGTTTTCTTAAGAGCAGCAAAGATACCATAAATGCCACAGCCCTGACACCAAGTCGGATCAGTCAAATGATAATCCTTATCTTTTCTCATCTATAGAGCCTTCTGGATTTCTGTTGAAATCTCCCATCCCTGCCTCTTCAGAATCTTAGCCAGAGCATTCCCTGTAAAGAGGACTCCATCACCTGCCATCCCGGCAATCATCACAGAAATATAGGCTATCATCTTTCCTTTTTTCTATACTGTATCATTACAAAATTTTATTTTTTTTATTGTTAAAAATTTAAATTCCTGATTATTCTCATCAAAATTTTCAGGCTATATTCCTTACTTGCTATATAGTAATAATAGTAATAATATTTTATCATAAAATTTATCTTTTCTCAATTTTCTTCAAGAAAAAATAAGCATCTCCATTTCCGTGATAACTGGTTGCTATGTTCAGGACAAAGGTTTTGGGAAATAGTTGCAGCGACCATTGAAGATTTAGCCTTCGGAATTCGCTCTTCGAGGGAACCCGACGGAGTCGGGCGGCGAGTATGTCTGAGCGGAGCGAGTTACGCAGCCGCCGAGAAGAGCGAATGGAGAATGGCGTTAAAAATCTGAAGGGAGCCAGGCTATTTCCCAAAACCTCCTCCAATCACGGATTTGGAGATGCTTCCCAAGAAAAAAAGCAGATGACCCAGCTATTTCATCTCATTATAAGGTCTTTAAGAAACGAGGTAAATGAAAATTCAGATTATAAAAGCATGGAAAGTCTGGTTCCCGTTGAACCTGAATTGTTGGATTGGATAAAATTAATATTATAAAAGTTCGAAAGGTCTGACCCCCACCGAATAAAGCAAAAAGTCTTTAAGAATTGAATAGCTGACGGTTTTAGCCTATTTCTCTTTTGAGCTTATCCAGATCAACAATGTCTTTCAACTCAGCTTCGTTCAGGATGCTGTCCTTTCTTTCCACTCCCGTGGAAACAATAGCAATCCTGGCCTGAATAGTATCCTCGATGAGTTTGAGGTAATCTTTAAAAGCTTGAGGAAGGGAAGGGAAATCTACTATTTTCCGGATCGGTTTCCTCCAGCCTCGCACTTTCTTATACTCAGGGACCACTTTATCCAAAATCCAGCTTTCTGAAGCAAAGGTGGGCAGCGGTTTCCCTTTGTATTTGTATCCCACACACACCTGAATTTCATCAAAATCATCGAGAACATCAGGCTTGGTCAGGGCAATCTTATCTATTCCGTTCAAGCGGCATGAATAAGATACCGCCACGGCATCAAACCAGCCACATCGCCGGGAGCGGCCGGTGGTCGACCCGTATTCATTCCCCCGCTCGAGCAGAAATTTTCCCCTCTCATCAAAAATCTCTGTGGGAAAAGGCCCGCCTCCAACCCGCGTTGTGTAAGCTTTTGTCACCCCCAAGACTGAATCTATTTTTTGGGGAGGAATGCCCAAGCCGGTGCATACTCCCCCCGCAGTCGAATTGGAGGAGGTGACATAAGGATAAGTTCCATGATCAATGTCCAGGAGGGCTCCCTGAGCTCCTTCGAAAAGAATGGATTTCCCTTCTTTCATTTTCTCATCCAAAAGAAGCGAAACATCTTTTACGTATTTTTTTATCTTGGATGCGTAGAGGGCATATTCTTTATAGATTTTCTCCGCATCAGGGAGCGGCTTATCGTAATGAGCGAAGTAAGCTTTTTTTTCTTCCACATTCTCCTTAATCTTTTCTTTGAGGATGGACAAATCCAAAAGATCTCCGGCCCTGATTCCGCGGCGAGCCATTTTATCCTCGTAAGAAGGGCCGATGCCCCGGCAGGTAGTTCCGATTTTTTTCGCTCCTCTTCTCTCCTCATCGATAATCTCTCTCTGCGAGTGATAAGGGAGGATGAGATGAGCATTTTTGCTTATCACGATATTATCAGCAATCTCAATCCCGGATTTTATCAATTCTTCGATTTCATCCAGAAACGCCTTGGGGTCTATGACAACTCCGTTCCCGATAATACAAAGCTTACCGCTGTGGAAAATCCCTGAAGGAATGAGATGAAGGATGATTTTTTTACCGTTCACATAAACCGTGTGTCCGGCATTATGACCTCCTTGATAACGAGCCACAACATCAAAAGATGGAGTAAGGAGGTCTATAATTTTACCTTTGCCTTCATCGCCCCATTGAGTGCCAGCAACAAGCAAATTAGCCATAAAAGTCCTTCTAAAAATCTCGTGTTTTTTATATTCAGAAAGAAATCTTATTGAGAGCGAATTCTATCAGAAATCGAGTCAAAAAAAAAGGCAAAAAAAAGGGGACAGGCTACTTTTTCAAAAATAAGAGACAATCCCTATCTTGCGGTTAGGGTTTAATAAATCAAATCCTTACATTAAGGAAAAGGAAATCCCCTTTATGAAAAAAGTAGCCTGTCCCCTTTTTTTTGCTTTTTTTCGCTAAAAACTTAAGCAAACCTGAAATGAGCAGGAGTTATCTTTAATCTCTGGGTCTTTCTCGCGGTTAAAATCGTATTCGAATTTAAGAAAAACACTTTCGGAGGCAAAATACACAAGACCGAGCGACCAGCGGTTTTTCTCCTCTGAGATCCCGTCTCCCGGAACAGGAGTGATAAAGCCTTGACCGCTAAAGCCCGGGCCATGAAAGGGATCTTCGTATTTTAGTCGCTGGTAGCTCACGACAGGACGAAGGTTGCCTGATTCGAATGTAGCCTGGACATAGTATCCTTCAACTTTACCCTCAGAAAAACTTTCAGGATTTTGTGCGGTGCCTCTTAAATACTCAGAGAGGATTTGAAATCCTTCTGACGACCAGATTAAATCTATTCCTTGAAGGATTAAATCTCGTTCATTTCCCTCATCATATTTACCCCTGTAATAAGAAAGGGCGACTTCAAGCGACTGGCTTAGCGCTGCGCCCAATCTTGCTCCCTTTGCTTTGTTTAGATTATTATCCCTGAACTGCTGGCCCCCCCCTAAATTTTCACTCTCAAAAAGCCCGTTCCCCCAAAAGGCTGAATAGTAAATGTTGCCTGTTCTCCCCTCTAACCGGACTCCTACATCCCTCCAGCTCTGGGGAAACATTTTCTCCACGATCAGAGGAGCATTTATTAGCATCGTCTGATGAGGGCGGTTTGCCTGATTGTAT
>CAYUXD010000121.1:0-7181 GCA_964448655.1 uncultured Eubacteriales bacterium | reverse complement strand
GGGCTTGATAAATCAAGCCCCTACAAGAAAATACCTCATCAATTCAAAATAGAAAAAGGTGGGCTTGATAAATCAAGCCCCTACAAATTTTCTTTTACTTTTTGACTTTTTCTTTTTTAACTTCTTCTTTTTTGCACGCTTCTTCTTTCTTTTCGCACATTGCTTTCATCTTGGCTGACATTTCCTGAATTTTCTTCACAACGTCTGCATTCTTCGAGGTTATCTTCACGGCAATCCCATCTTCTAAATTCTCTACGTTCATTTCAACATCCTTATGGCTCATCATACCCATCATCGGGCAGCAGGCTTTCTCTTCACCTTCCTTGTGCATATGCTCTTTGTCCATGTGTTCTTTGTGCAGATGAACTTCCATATGTTCCATCGGCGTCATCTTCTTCTCTAAATTCAAATATGTTCCAAAGTTTGTTGAAAGGGATGATTCTAACTAATTGAATCTAATTAAGATTATGATTGACCAAGACTATAAAGACGGCGGATTCCAAATCCGATGATCTTATTGAATATTTGATAGACTATTTGTCCTTTAATCCAGCCAGCCTCTTCCTTGCATCCTCAACCTCAGGAATACCAGGGTCAGCGTCTTTCTAGAATTTGAAGAATTTTTTGTAATTTTTTATGGCTTTGGCTTCTCCTCAAAAATCATTTCTTAACTGAAAATTCTCCCTTGCTCCCTTCTTAATCTTTACCCAGCATCCGTTTCTGGGCCTTTTTTTCGGCATAACCTCGTGGGATATAGACCTCCTTGCCGGTAGCGGGATCCATTCCCGTGAAATACATGCACGTCGAAAGGGTCATGGGCGTCGGAGTAAAGATCTGGACCCCTTCAACGGGCTTCTCTCCCTCTCTCTCCAGTTTCTTCAAATAAGAGGCCAGCTCCTTCGCCTCCTTTTCCGACGTGCCGGGATGAGCGACCATGAAGTAATACCGGAGGTGCTGTTTTCTTGACCTGTTGATCTTGGCAAATAGCTTTCGGAAATCTTCGAGAGGCTTGCATTCCTTGTTCATCAGGCGCAGCACCTTCGACGAGACATGCTCGGGAGCGATCTTCAACAATCCCGAGAGGTGG
Source organism: uncultured Eubacteriales bacterium (assembly GCA_964448655.1). Classification (GTDB taxonomy): domain Bacteria; phylum Acidobacteriota; class Aminicenantia; order Aminicenantales; family Aminicenantaceae; genus SOIV01. The sequence continues at coordinate 6,094 of CAYUXD010000121.1, read as the reverse complement.
TGGGCGCTCAGTTCTTCCAGGTATTTGGGGCGCTCCATGGCCAGGTCAAAACGAAGGCCGCTTCTGACGAAGATCTTTTTGACGTCCGGTATTCGACGGGCTTTCCTCATCAACCGGATCAACCGGTTATGGCTTCGGTCGAGCTTCGGGCAGACGATGCAGTCCTTCTCACAGAAGGCCCGGCAGTCCATCCCATACATGTTGGCCGTGGGACCGCCGAGGTCGTCGATGTATCCTTTAAACTCGGGATGCCGGGTGATTTCTTTGATCTCCCTGAGTATGGAATGTTCACTCCGGGAAATGATACGGTCCCCCTGGTGAAGTGCTAGAGAACAGAATGAACACTGCCCGATGCAGCCGCGGTGGGTAACCACTGAGAAGCGCGCCATCCCGAGCTCCAGGAAGTCCGGCGGGATATTCCGGGTGAACGGCAGCCCGTAGATCCAATCCAGGTCGTCCGGCTTGTAATCCGGCATCGGGTATTGGAGAACGTAGCGGTTGGCGTGGCGCTGGGCCAGGTGCCGGCGGTTCGAAAAAAAGTTCTGGGCCTTCCCGAAAAGATCTCCGTCGGCACTGACCTCCTCGTACGAGGGAATTTCCCTGAATCCGGACGGCAGATTGGGTCTGACGATCGAGGTTCCCGGTATCCCGGCAGGGTCTTCTCCCTTATCAAGGCGCTTGGTAATCTCCATGACCTGCAGCTCGCCCGGTCCATAGACCAGAATATCTGCGCGGGAATCGAGCAGAAGGCTGCGGCGGACCCGGTTTTCCCAATAGTCGTAGTGGGCGAAACGGCGGAGGGAGGCCTCGATCCCGCCCAGCACGATGAAGGCATCCTTGAAGAGCTGCCGGATCTTGTTGCAGTAAACGATCACCGCCCGGTCCGGGATTCCGGAGTTGTAGGGAGCATGGGGATCCAGGGCCCGGTTTCGTTTGAGGGAGGTGTAGTTGGCCAGCATGCTGTCGATGGATCCAGCGGTCACTCCGAAAAAGAGGCGGGGCCGTCCCAATCTGGTGAAATCCGCATCATGTTTCCAGTCCGGCCGTCCCACAACCCCGACTTTATACCCTTTTGCATCGAGCACACGGGCAATCATCCCGATCCCTGACAAGGGATGGTCCGCGTAGGGTTCGCCGCTGATCAGGATGATGTCGAATCCGGATCCTATTGTGGCGATCATCGGGGTAGAATAACCGACCCGGGTTCGTTCAGAAGGAGAACCAGCCCATGTGAAAGAATGGTTTGCACCTTAAAAAAATTGTTCTCAGCTAATATTCTGCAGGGATTATCGGCTGAATGCACTCCTTTTTTCCTTTTTCGCTTTTCTTTTTTCCTTAAGGGTATGCTTTGGCTTTTTCTTGTCGCTTGTTTTTTTCTTGTCTTTGCCTTTACTCAACTGAAGCCTCCTTTATTGACAGCCGGATCATATATTTCCTCACGCTCCTTCATCAGGACAACTTGCCGTGTGATAGACTTACTTTATTAAAGACCTAAATGCCCGGCTCTCAATTATTATATCATCTCCAAAGTAACAAGCCCAGGCTTCGAATCGAGTCATCTAACCATAGTCGACATAAAAGCACCTAGATTTTATAACCTACGCTTGATAGAAAGGAGGTTAGGTTATGAAACTGGAGTTACAAATGAAATATCTGGAAACTGTTTATCAGCGGTATAGAAAATCTTCTAAGCACTCCAAGGGAAAGATTTTGGATGAACTCTGCAATGTATGTCAATACAACCGCAAATATGCCATTTGGAGGCTGGGCGCGCTGCTTAAGGAGGATAAACCTAAATCTCGCACAAGACGAAGGCGCCAGAATAGCAGGCACTATTCCTTACGAGATATTCACCTCTATAAACAAGAGAGTCCAGAGAGTTTATTTAGATAAGGACTAACGTTTTACTGTTTACGTTCTTCTTTCCTTCTCGAGAAAAAGAAATACCAGTTAACTAAAACTATAAGTAAAACGCCGAAAACTGTAACAATCAGTCTTGCCAGCATTTTCAACCTCCTTCTAGTATCAAAGCTTTACTCTCCTCAATCTCAAGGAATTGGAAACAACAGAGACAGAACTAAAGGCCATCGCCGCTGAAGCAAAAATTGGGTTCAAAAGAATCCCAAAAAAAGGATAGAGCACACCAGCAGCAATGGGAATGCCTACAGTGTTGTAGAAAAATGCCCAGAAGAGATTTTGTTTTATGATTCTTATCGTTCGTTTGCTCAGCTCAATGGCAGAAACAACTCCCCTCAGGTCGCCTTTGATTAACGTAATATCCGAAGCTTCCATAGCCACATCTGTCCCAGAACCTATGGCTATTCCTACATCGGCTTGAGCCAGGGCAGGAGCATCATTTATTCCGTCTCCAACCATGGCCACTCTTCTTCCTCCGGATTGAAGTTTCTTTATCTCATGGACTTTATCCTCGGGAAGAACTTCAGAGAGAACTCCATCAATTCCTGCTTTTCTGGCAATAGCTTCAGCTGTTTTCCTGTTATCCCCGGTAAGCATAACAACTTTTAATCCAAGTTTCTTCAGTCTCTCCAAGGCTTCTACGGAACTTTCCTTTAAAGGATCGGCGACTGCTATTAACCCAGCGCTCTTCCCATCAACAGATACATAAATCGGAGTTTTTCCATCGCCTGCGAATTCCTCTGCTTTCTTCTCCAAATCTTTGATATCTATTCCCCGGTCTCTCATAAGTTTCCTATTCCCCAGGAGAACATTCTTACCATCGACTCGGGCTTCAATCCCCTGGCCCTCGATAGCCCTAAATTCCTTAGGATCTTGAAGCTCAACCTTCCTATCTATCGAACTTTTTATGATTGCTTCAGCCAGGGGATGTTCAGAAACCTTCTCAGCACTGGCTGCATATTTAATAATTTCTTCCTCAGAGTTAGCGTTTACCGAAACTAAGTCAGTAATCTCTGGTTCGCCCTTGGTTAAAGTTCCAGTTTTATCAAAGACAATAGTATCGAGCTTATGGGCAGTTTCTAGACTTTCTCCTCCCTTTATCAATATCCCATTCTCAGCTCCTTTGCCCGTTCCGACCATGATAGCCGTAGGGGTAGCCAACCCCAGGGCACAAGGACAAGCAATAATCATCACCGCCACAAAAGTTAAAAGTGCAAAGGTTAAGGACGGAAAGGGACCAAAATTGAACCAGATAACAAAGGCAGCGATGGCAACCGAAATGACAATGGGCACAAAGTAGCCTGAGATAACATCCGCCAATCTCTGGATAGGAGCTTTAGAGCCCTGGGCATCCTGGACAAGCTTTATGATCTGAGCTAGGGCTGTATCCTTACCAACCTTTGTTGCCTGGAATTTGAAACTCCCCGTTTTATTGATAGTCGCGCCAATGACTTCATTGCCTGGCTCCTTTTTCACCGGAATGCTCTCTCCGGTGATCATTGACTCATCGACCGCAGATTTTCCTTCTCTGACCGCTCCATCAACCGGAATTCTCTCTCCAGGGCGGACAACAACTATATCTCCGACTAAAACTTCTTCCACAGAAATGTCAACCTCTTTCCCATCTCTTATGACCCGAGCTGTTTTGGGCTGCAATCCCATCAGTTTTTTTATAGCTTCAGAAGTCTGTCCTTTGGCTCTTGCCTCAAGAAGTCTTCCGAAGAGGATCAAGACTATAATTAGAGCCGAGGTATCAAAAAAAACATCAGGCTTCATTCCTGCAGCCATAAAGAAGGAAGGAAAAAGAGTCGCTACGACACTGTAAAGATAGGCGGCTGAAGTGCCAACAGCTATCAAAGTGTTCATATCAGCATTTCTGTGTTTGAAGGCCCCCCACGCTCCCCTATAAAATTGCCACCCAATCCAGAACTGAACAGGTGTGGCCAGAATCCAGAGGATATAAAAATTACTCAAGAAGGAAGGAATCCACGGAAACCAGTGGCGGGAACTTCCCAGGAACACAAAAAGAGCTAAAATCAAACCAACGATAAACTTTGTTTTTAACTTCTTGTATTCTTTCTCTCGAACAAGTCTCTCAGGATCTTCTATTTCCTCCGAAGGAGCCATCTCAAGAACTTTATAACCTGTTGATTTTACAGCTTTCTTTATTTCCTCAAGGCTCGTCTCAGAAGGAAGATATTCTACCTTGGCCTTCCCTGTAGCCAAATTCACCACAGCTCTTGTCACTCCCCTAGTTTGAAGTAGGTTTTTCTCAATCTTCTGAACGCAGGAGGCACAATCAATGCCTTGAATTGGGAGTTCTAAAGACGCAGTGCCCACCTCATAGCCGCTTTTTCTTACAGCAGAGATAAATTCTTCTGGCTTAACCAATTGGGGCTGAAAAAAGACAGTAGCTCTGGAGGTGGCAAAATTGACATTTGCCTTCTCCACTCCCTTTAAACCGGCCAGGCCCCGTTGGATTGTTGTAGCGCAGCTGGCACAGCTCATCCCCACGATAGGAATATCGATTCTTTCAGATTTTGCTTTGGGCGCTTTTACTGCTCCTGATTTCCTCTCCATTTCCGGCTGAGGCTTATCTTCTTCTAACGATGAACCTTCTTCTTCAGACAATGATTCATCATCTTCTTCAGATGAGGATTCCTCCTCCTCTCTTTCCTCGGACTCAATATATCTTTCAGGAGTTTCGTCAAATTTTTTCTTACAGCTTTTTGAACAAAAATAATACTCCTTCCCTTTATATAAAGAAGAAGCAGCCGCTTCCTCCTCCTTAATCTCCATTCTGCAAACCAAATCTTTAGCCATTTTAATTCTCCTTAACAGTTCACTGTTCAGAGTTTATAGTAAAAAAAATAAATTGCCTGGTTCCCTTCGGACACCAGCAATAATATCTAATCACACAACTTTATTCCAAAGTTAAAAATTAAAGACTTTTAATCACCTTTTTTAATTTCACTTGGACTTGGTTGGCTATTTCGAGCAAGGCTGGATTTTCAACAGCTTTCATGGAGGCTACAGGATCAATAGCAGCAACTTCAACTTGGCCTTCTGATATTTCCTGGACGATTACATTGCATGGGAGCATTGTCCCAATCTTATTCTCAGCTTTTAAAGCCTGATAAGCAAAGGGCGGATTACAGGCCCCAAGAATCCTGTATTTCTGGAAATCCACATCTAGCTTTTTCTTCAATGTTTCCTTGACATCTATGTCTGTCAGAACGCCAAACCCTTCATTTTTAAGAGAAGCAACAACTTTTTCAAGCACTTCATCGAAGGAACCTTCGATTATTTTACTGAAATAATAACTCATTCTATCTCCCCATTTTTTTAAGTTTTATCTTTCTCTCAATATTTTCTGAAGTTTTTCAAAACTTCGATTACTTCATCAATCTTTGCTTCTTTGTCCTCTCTATTACCTTTTACAAAAGAACCCTTGACACATCCTCTAAGATGTCTGCTCAGGATATTCTCTTCGACACGCTTAATGGCTCCTACTGCTGAAGATAACTGCGTGAGAATATCTATGCAGTATCTCTTCTCTTCGATCATTTTTTGAATACCCCTGATCTGCCCCTCTATTCTTTTCAAAGGTACGATTTCATCCAAGTGAGTTGTCATTTGCTCTTTCATTCAGACCTCCGGATTAATGGCTTTCATCCTAAATAATCAGGATAAAAGGTCCTTCTTTTTCCGTTCATATTCTTCCTTATCAATTTCCCCTCGGGCGTATCTCCTTTTCAGGATATCTAAAGGATTACTATCAGTACTGGGTGCGCTTTGTCTTCCTTGCTCGACTATCCACTTTACGAGAAAGATGATCCCAACTATGACCGCAATCCAAAAAATCCACATAAATCCTCCTCCCATGAATCCTTGATTTCCGAACATCATCGTATAATCTCCTTATCTTTAAATTTTTTATTCCTTTTATTCCTTTCATTGTTTTTCATCTCAGTCTCTATGTATAATATAGTATACCCCACTAGGGTATGTCAAGCTTTTTTTATTTCATGGTTAAAAAAGATCCCGAGATAATGAGCAGCTTTTCTGAATGCAAGCAAGAAACCAAGAAAAAATATTGAATTTTCTCCTCTATTCCTTATCAACTTGAGCCGATAATCCCTTGCTTTTGCTGAATGTTTTATTGAAATGCATATAT
>CAYUXD010000120.1:3031-7215 GCA_964448655.1 uncultured Eubacteriales bacterium | reverse complement strand
GAACCAATGATTATCAACGGCCGCCCAAGAGGTGTTATTTTCACCGTTACTGTTATATTTCAGTTAAAGTAGAATCAGATATGGATTACTTTTCTATCCTGACTCTGGCATCGTGGGCTAGAGTGAAATGTCCCTCGATGATGACCGACTCCCCTTCTTTAACGCCATCCAGGACTTCTGCATAGTCTTCATTTTCAAGGCCCACATCAATGTATCTCCATTTAGCCAGTCCTTCCTCTACGACAAAGGCCAATTTCCTTCCGCTTCTGACAAGGACGGCATCCTGGGGAATAAGCAGTCTGTCTTTATGAATTTCAGCTGCGATCTCAACCTCGACATGCATGCCTGGCTTAATCTCCTCCTCAGGATTGGCGACATCGATAATGACCTTGCATGTCTTGTCTTGAGGATTGATCACCGGACTTATAGCCTTTACTTCGCCCTTGAAAATTTTTCCTGGATAAGCGCTGAACTTCAGGTCCACTTCCCGGCCTACTTTCATCTTTCCTATTTCACTCTCCAGAACTTTGGCATGAACAAGTATCCGATCGATGTTTACAAGAGTAAAAAGCTCCCTGCCGCTTATTACATGCTCCTCGGGAGAGACTTTAATATCGTGAATTAAACCTGAAAAGGGAGCTTTAATCTTCGTCTTCTCCAGATTCATCTTGGCTGTTTTGACTCTTATCTCGGCTTGAGTTAGTCCCTTTGTAGCAGCCAAGATTTCTTCTTTTTTTTCTCCTGATTCAATCAAAGCTAATTCATACTCTGTGCCTGCTTTTTCAAATTCTGCTCTTGATGTAAGCCCGCTACGAAAACGTCTCCTTGCCTCCTCATAGTCATCCTTAGCTTTTTGAATCTTTTCCTGATCCGGACCGGACCTCGTCTCCCCTGGTTCAGCAAATCGCTTCTCTACCAATAATTCAGATAAAACCTTCAAACGTGTGGCTTCTTCCTGTTCAAGATCCAATCTATATTTCTCGTCATCCAGCGCAACCAGCAACTCTCCCTTTTTGACATGCTTGCTCTCCTCCACGTTCAAGCTTTTTATAACTCCGGCTACCTCAGCCTTCATGTTTATGTTCATGTTAGTCACAGCCTCACCAGGAGACTTTAATTTAATGATGAGATCCCCTCTCTGCACTTCGACAACTTTCACAGGAAGGGACGTTTCTTTAACCTTTTGGGCTTCTTCTGCGGAATCCTGTGCTGAAGCCTCTTCAGACTCACCTGCTTTACCTCTGAAAAAGATGAAAAAAGCCAAGACGGCAACAACGATGACTATAAGTGAAATAAGCAGTATCTTTTTGGAGAAAATCATTTTCCTATCTTCTTCTGCCAGCTCCCTAAAATGTGGACCTGATCTTTATATTAAAAACGACGATTCAAAATGTCAAATTGTTTCAAAAGTGCGGGCTTGATAAATCAAGCCCCTACGAAAAATCAAAATCCAATAGAAAATAATTAGAAAGAAAATAAGGTGGGCTTGATAAATCAAGCCCCTACAGAAGATGAATCAAGCCCCTACAGAAGAGAAATTATGCAAATACAGAGGATGGATCAAACCCCTGGGCAAGAAAAATCAGATTCATTCAGCGTATTGTTCGTTATCTTTTTTTACTGCATCGTTCAAAAGCTCGAGAAAATCAGGGAGGGCGGCGATAACCCTATGCCAGTTGGGGATAAGAACAGTTCCAGAAGGATTCTGCCAAAACACCTCTCCTGCTTTCTTTATCCCCTCAGCAAAAACCTCAACACACACCGACTCATTGTGTCGGTCGAACTTTAAACTATTCACCTCAGCATCATTCTCATACAGAACGACCGTCTCTTGAGCGATTTTCAAATAGATATTACTCAAGGTTTTAAAAAATCCTTCTGAAAACTGCGCGCCTTCCTGGGCGAGGGTTCGAAAAATAGACTTGGTCATTTTCAAAATCCCTTTTTCTGGATCATCTGGAACCAATTCTTGATGCTTATGGTCGTATCCATCGGCAATGTCAACCTGACATATCCTGCTTAAAGCCATATTTCTGTAGACTTCAGCTAAAGTCCCTACTTCCAATCCCCAGTCGCTGGGGATACGCATGGCCATAGCTAAATCCCTTCTCAGTGCAATCTCTCCGGCCAAAGCATAGCGAAAACTGTCCATATACACCAAGAAAGGAAGATATCCTAATATCTTTTCTAATGCCCGTATAAAAGGCGTAAAAAACAACCGAGTGGCACGGCCGTGCATAATATCTGTGTAGCGGCTGTAGTAGCCCTTGCAAAACTCGTATTCAGAATGGGGATTAGCTACAGGATAACAAAGACGGGCAAGAAGTGCGCGCTTATAGTTTACGATATCACAGTCATGCATGGCGATAACCCGGCTTTTTCCCCTGGCCAAAACATACCCAAGTGAAATCCAGACAGCCCTTCCCTTTCCTCTTTCCCCTGGAGATAAGTCATTCTTATCTAAGAGCTTATAGAGTTCTTTCATCCGGGGACCATCGTTCCATATCACTCTTAGCTTTTTATGAGAAGAGAAAGAATTTTTTACCATTTTATATTGTTCTGCATTTGCCTTATCAAGACATAAAACAATTTCATGGAGATAATTAACCTTTTTCAGCTCATTCATGATATTGGGAAGAGCTCCGCTTTTAAATTCTCGATAAAGAGATGGCAAAACTAAGGCGATGGGTCTTATCTGGGAAAAATCCTTGAGATCATTTTCTAATTTTTTCAGGTTTAGCTCTCCCAATCTATGAAAAGTGGCGATTACTCCGTTTTGGAAAAAATCAGACATTTATTCCTCCAAAAAAAGCAATAATAAAGGCAGATTTTATATGGATTTAATTGCGCTTGGATAGAATAAAGAAAAAAAATTTTTGTGTCAATGACTTGATTTTCGTTCCGGAGTCGTTATATCTATTAGAGTTAAATTTTTAACGAAGAAGGATTACTTCAATTGAAGGAAGATTTGGCCTTCTCACGCAACGCGGAAGCGGGAAAAATCACTCATCAAACCTCCGCAGGAAGTTATTGACTTTTGAACGGATATTTAACATTATCACTTTCCTAAGGAAGGATGGCCTTAATGGAGAGAAAAATTGTCCTCACTCCTAAAACGATAGAAGAAATTAAAAAGATCAATAAAGTTGACATCCTGGTCGGAATCCCGAGTTACAACAACGAAAACACGGTAGGGCATGTCTTAAGGGCTGTCCGCCTTGGGCTGACAAAATACTTTCCCAAGCTCAAAAGCATCATTGTCAATTCCGATAGTGGATCATCGGATAAGACCCGAAAAATCGTCCGAAACAGCACAGAAGATTATAAAGGACTCGAAACTATCCTGATCGCTCATGAAATGCATCCCTATATGCGAAGCCTTCATACTCCTATTTCAGAAATGGTGACAACCTTCAGAGGAACTGCTGGCAAAGGCAAGGCTTTCAGGAGGATATTTGAAGTAGCCCATGCGCTAAAAGCGAAGGCTGTGGTTGTGGTCGATTCAGACCTTCGCTCCATAACTCCAGAATGGATCCAACTTCTGGCAGGACCCATTCTCTTCAAGAATTTTGATTATGTAGCTCCCCTCTATTCCCGTCATAAATATGACGGGACTATTACAAATTCCTTAATCTACCCTCTAACCAGAGCGTTATACGGTATAAAGATCCGCCAGCCTATCGGAGGCGAATTCGGCTTTTCAGCAAAGGTTCTCAGCCATTATATGGAAAAAGACATCTGGGACACAGACGTCGCTTATTACGGCATCGATATCTGGATGACATCTGTCGCTCTGGCTAATGGATATAAAATTTGTCAGTCTTTTCTCGGAGCCAAAATTCATAACCCAAAAAGCGTAGCAACTCTTCCTCCGATGTTTAAGCAGGTCATGGGAACGATTTTATCTCTCGTTGAAGAAAATCAAGATAAATGGAAGAAAATAAAAGGAAGCACAAAATTGCCAACTTTTGGCTTTCAGGCCAGTGTTATTCCTGAAGAAGCCCGCCAGGATTTCAATGAACTCTTCAATCTTTTTCATAAAGGAGTTGCGAAACGCTATCTTATCTGGAGGGAAGTACTGAAAAAAGAAAATTCACTATCGCTGGAAAAAATTATTAAACTCCCAAAGAAAAGTTTTGGCTTCCCTGCCGAACTCTGGGTAAAAATAATCTACGACTACATCC
>CAYUXD010000120.1:0-3021 GCA_964448655.1 uncultured Eubacteriales bacterium | reverse complement strand
TTTTCTACCACAGGTTCAAATACACCTTCATGGAGATGAGTCTACCTTCTGTCCTTGAATCGATGATTCCCCTCTACTTTGGCTTTATTGCATCCTTCGTCCAAAAAACAAAAAAAATGAGTAATTTAGAAGCTGAAGAAGAAATTGAAAAACTCTGCCTTGAGTTTGAAAAACTAAAGCCCTATTTGGTCACTAACTGGGATAGAAGAGAATAAAAGTTCCTTGAAAAAAGTTTTAGCTTTCTAGCCAATTTAGTCATTCAGGTCATTTTTAAATAAATAACAGAAAAAACAGAACGAATTTGGATAACACCCAAAATAAATAAGGGATCCTATGACCTTCCTCGATTGGATCATAATTATCTTCTATGCAGGCGGCCTCATCGTCCTAGGATGGTGGCTGGGACTCAAGCAGAAAACACTGGAAAATAAGCTATGGATTATTGATCGTGTATGTTGCCGGGCTAATTCTCTTTTTAATTTTTTTCCCAAAGTTGTTTTAATAAAGTAAGCTCGATGGGGCAGATTGGTTGGTTCAACCAGACTAGAATGCGATTTAGTTCACCAGTCTGCAAATTTGTAAATCTGTTATTCTGTGTCCCAACTTCCTAAGCTTTTGACTTCAAAATTTGCCTATGTTATAAGTTTTTATCGGGGAAATGAAGAGGTTTTATGCATGTACGCTCAGCTAGAAAGCATAATTTATATATTTTATTTTCCCCTTGGTAATTAAAATATGAGTCTAGAAATTGATTATGAGAATGTTATAAAAGTACCTGAAGAAGGTATAACTGGAACAAAAAACGATATTACAGTCCTGCCTGGAATTTCCTCCGATAAAAAAAACAGAATAGAAAGAGTTTTGATTCCAGTGACGTGTCTAAAAAGAAGAATTCAAGCTTTAGCTCAGGAAATCTGCAAGGATTATAAAAATCAAGAAGAATTAATTTTTGTTGTTATCTTAAAGGGTGCGTTTGTTTTTGCCTCGGATCTGGGAAGAGAAATATATAAAATTTGTGGATTGCAGGGGCCAGAAATCAGGTATGGTTTTATTAAAGCTGTGACCTATGGAGAAGAAATAAAGCATTCTGAAGAGAGAGGAAGAAAAGTCAAAATAGAACTAAGGCCTCAGAATCTCGAAGGAAAAGATGTCTTATTAATAGAGGATATCGTTGATCAAGGCTTTACTTTATTCGAGATTAAGCAAAAACTATTGGAAGAAAATCTTAACTCATTAAGAATTTGTGCTTTACTCAATAAAATATTAAAAAATCCAACACGAGAAGTCAGGGAGATAAAAAATAAATTATCTCTTAACTATCTTGGATTTGAGATTCCTGATAGATGGATTGCTGGCTATGGTATCGATGCCGGAGAAGATTTCAGGCATTTGCCTTTTATTATCTCTATCAAAGAAGATTATTATTTGAATAAATAACAGGCTTTTTCCCCAAGTCGCGTAAAGAGAAGTCATTGCCGCGCTTCCTTCAGTCGCTCGCAAAGACATATAATCAAGCAACTTTGGGACGAGGCTTAAAGTTAAATAAACCATGTATGATTTGATCTTAAAGGGAGGGAACATCATTGATGTTCGGTCTCGGAAGATTCGAAAAGGCGATGTCTTAATTAAAAACGGAATCATTGCTGGGATAGAATCTCCTCAAAATCAAAATGCAAAAAACACAATTGATATTAAGGGGAAATATATGGCTCCTGGATTTATTGATAGCCATCTTCATGTAGAAAGCAGCATGCTAAGCCCGCTTGAGTTTTCCAAAGAGGCTGTAAAACATGGAACAACAGCTATATTTGTTGACCCTCATGAGATAGCCAACGTTCTGGGCAGGAAAGGCATAGAATTATTCCTGGAACAATCTGGTATAGTTCCATTGGATATGTTTGTCGGAATTCCTTCCTGTGTTCCAGCAACTCAATTAGAGGACTCGGGTGCATGCATAACAGTAGAAGATATAAAGGCGTTGATTCCCGATAAAAGAATCTTTGGCCTGGCAGAAATGATGAATTTTCCTGGAATAATCCATGGTTTAGGAGATGCAAGAGAGAAAGTCGACCTTGTTTTTAATGCCGGAAAAATTGTTGATGGACATTGTCCAGGATTAACTGATGAAGATTTAAAGACCTACATTTCAAATGGTAAAAATGATAACAAAGTCAGGATAATGTCCGATCATGAATCAAATAATTTAGATGAAGCCATAGAAAAGAACAATTTGGGTATGCACATTGCTTTGAGATACGGAAGCGCTACAAAAGACTTAGAAAGAATATTGCCCGGGCTTATTAAAGCAAATATTAGCTTAGAAAGATTTATGGTATGTTCTGATGATTTGGATCCTATTGAATTATACGAAGAAGGTCATGTTGACAGGATTATAAGAAAAGCAAGAAATATTATACAAGAGAATTCAAGATTAGACCTTGAGGCGGCCACTATTTTGGCAATATCATTAGCCACAATAAATTCTTCAAGGTATTTTTCAAGATTTTTTAGATTGCATAATTACCCTGAAACTGGAGAGATTGCTGAAGGCAAGAAGGCAAATTTGGTTGTTTTCGATACTTTAGAAGAATTGGAAATAGATAAAGTAGTCCACAGCGGAGCATTGGTAGTCGATAATGGAGAATATGTCGGAAAGAGTTTAGACTATGATTATTCGGAGTTCACAGGAAAAGTGAATACTGGAAAGAAATTCCAGCCTGATGATTTTAAGATAATAGCCGCAGGAAACGAGAAAAGTTTAGATGTGAAAGTAATAGAAATAATCAGAGATAGCTTGCAAACAAAACAAAAAATAATACCTTTTAAGGTTTATGACAACGAACTAAGAGCCGACCCAGAAAATGACATTGCCAAGATCGCTGTGATTGAAAGACATAAGGCAACAGGTTCGTATGCTCTGGGATTTGTTGAAGGCTTAGGAATAAAAAAAGGCGCGATAGCTTCTACGGTTGCTCATGACAGCCATAATTTAATTGTTGCTGGAGTTGATGATGAGTCCAT
>CAYUXD010000119.1:2310-7231 GCA_964448655.1 uncultured Eubacteriales bacterium | reverse complement strand
AATAATTGTCAGTTAATGGCCCGTGTTGTTTAATTGCCTGTTTTATATCTTTTTTTGCTATATCCCAATAATCCTCTTTGAGTTGAAGACTTATTGTTTTATTTTTAAAAGTGAAAGTTGCCTGCGGTATTTGAGGCGGATTTGGTGACACAGAAATGGTTCCATGTCCTAGAGTTGCGCCTGTGCTTACCTGTAATCCATCATTAAAACAGCTGATAGGCGGCTGGCTCCCCGCATAAGAAACTACCGATAATTCATCAAGCCCAACATGAAAATATTCTCGTGCTCTCAGTCCCATTTTTGCTCCAATAATGGAGTAAATTCCTAAATGGTCGTGAAATTCATTCGTTAAAACAACAATTTTCCATTCTTTTCTTCCATGTCTTTCAATTATTTGGTTCATAAATTGGCTGATATCTTCTCTGAATAAACGGGATTCACCCGGAAATTGTTTAAAAGTGACACTACTATCTTCGATGTCGCAAGATAATATTTCGATAATTTCTTCTTCAATTTTGTCTGTTCTTAAAACACGACTGATACTATGATTGGGATGTCCTTCAATTATTCTTGTTTCAAACAGTTCTGGATAAAGTAGATACAAAGCAACTAAATCGTCCCAGAGTCTTAAATGGCCAATTTTTATCAGTTGAAGAATGTCATTCTGGAGGTGAGATTTTGCAATTTTTTGAGCATAAGGTGTTTTTATGTTTTCTATAGATCGCAATAATTTTTCAGTAAACGTAGTTTCCTTACCATTTAAATTGTTAACAACATTTACTATAATATTCTCACTCAAAATATAATCAGCTGCTTTTTTATCAAATTCATAGTTTGTTCCTGAATTGGGATGAATATTATCGTTATACCAGACTATTCTTTCTACATCTTTTTTTATTTCCGGTTTAACGCGAAAAGCATCTGCAAGATTAGTCAATGAGCCTAAACAGATTACTGTTACAGGTTTCTCTTCTGTTTTAAGCGAGGAGATAATCAAATCAGAAGCAGTTTTTATACCATTCGTTTCAATAAGACTTTCATCTCCCCAATTTAAATTCTGGTTAAATCTTCTCCATGGTGGTGGATTTGATTGGGAAATTTCGCCTGAAGCTGTAAGGATACCTTCATGACCGAAACTTTTAAGTAGAGCTCTTACTTTTTTTAATCCATTTTCTGGATTCAAAACACCATCGGATGTTGTGATCGCGATTACTTCAATTTTGTCAGAAGCTAATAATAAACAAATAGCGCGTAGATCATCAGCCGCCGCATCTGTGTCAATCAATATATGATTTTTTACTTTGCCTGAGAGGGCAAATAATGATGAAAAAGATAATAATATTAGTATTAAAAGGAAAATGCGTCTCTTCATTTCCAAATCCCTATAGAGTAGTGTAACTATATCTTAATTATATACAAAATATTTTAAACTATCTTATCTTAGGATAGAGATAACTTCAATGGTGTTAAACGTAATATTATGCACATATTCCAATGGGGTTCCAATGGGATCAGACCTTTAATACTTTACAATTTTTTTATTTAATTCTTCCTTTAAAGCCTAATCTCGTATCTTGTTATAATGAAAAAGTTTCAATTGTAAGAGTTATAAAGGCTTGATCCCTGCTGATCACGTCACATAAAGTTCCAATTATAAAAGTTTGAAAGGTCTGACCCCAGTTACCTTGACAAAGGATAAAGATAGAGATAGGATTTTTCCTGCCTGCAGGGAGTTGGGTTACTTTTGTCTTATAATCCTTAACTTACTGAATAGACAGATTTTTAGAGAAGAAATCTTAAATGCATATGATAAAGCTGGACCGTGCTAGATGGGGAGCCAGCGGTGCCCTGTTACCCACAATCCGCTACAGTGGGGTTGAATTCCCTGTCGAGGCTGCACTTTTTCTGGACTGTGTCCTTGTAAGTGGTGTTGATGGTTAGGGCCCTGTGCGAAGAGCTCTTTGTGAAACCCGTCAGGACCGGGAGGTAGCAGCGGTAGCAGAGTAGCCTCTTGTGCGGCAGATCAGCCTTGCCTGAGCTAACTGCAGGGATAACGCAGGGGAAGGACAGTCGGAGCAGGGTGCACGGTCCTTTTAAAAGGTGGGCTTGATAAATCAAGCCCCTACAAAATATGAATCAATCCGTATATTAAGAAAAGGTGGGTTTGATGAATCAAACCCCTACAAACAGGGTAAATCTAATAAATGAATTCCCTACGAACAAGGGGGGTTTGATGAATCAAACCCCTATACTAAATCAAGCCCCTGCAGCAAAAACCTGCAATAAAAAACCTGATAAATAAGATTGTTTTGTATTAGAGAGGAAATTAGCAGGATAAAACTGTATGAGCTTCTCTTATTCTTTTACGAATAGAGACTCCGTAAGGACACACTCTCTCGCACTGGCCGCAGTCCTGACAGGAGGAAGCAGTCTGCGCGTTCTTCAGGCTAGAATAGCCCCTTTTTGCCATACTTATCTTTCCGTATTTTTCATAATAGGCCAGATAACGGAGAATGGCTGTTGTCTTGATACGAGAAGGGCAGTTTGCCTGGCACTCGCCGCACATATGACAATAGTCTTCTGAATTTTCTGCTACATAACGAAAGAGGTTCTTTCTCTCCATCTCGGAAAGAGACTCACCAATCACTCCTAAATCCTCTTCAAGTTGTTCCCATGTCAGCATTTCTATTACCGCTGATGTTAAATTCTTATTTTCCAAAACCCATTTAAGCATAGCCTGATAAATAGTAGTATCGCCTGTCTTGTATTTCTCCAGGTTCTGTCTTTTTCCCCCGACCTTGAGGGTTTTCATGGCGATTATGCCTACATCTTTTGACTTGGCCAGAGCAAGACGGCGGATCCCGCTTTGTCCTAAATAGTCGTCATAGACTTCTCCATCCTCTTCTGCCTCCTGGATGTCGAAGACGTTGTAAGCGAGTTGAATCATATCGTAATAACCACACTCAACCGCTTCTTTCACGACTTTATGGTGATTGGAGTGGCAGGAGAGGCCACGGAACCTGTATTTTCCCTGTTTTTTTAATTTTTCAAACGCCCCAACGACTCGCTCGTCAGTAAGATGCTTTTCATCTGTTGCTCCATGGATGAGACAAACATCCATATAATCTGTATCGAGCCTTCTCAAGCTGCCGTTGACAGTGTTCATGATTGATTCTTCACTCCAGGTGCCTCTTAGATGAAATTTTGTCCCCACATAAATCTTATCTCTACCAAATTCTTTCAGAACTTGGCCTATTTGGCGCTCGCTGTTCCCGTTGGAGTAAATGTGCGAGGAATCGATGTAGTTTACTCCTCTTTCTAGCGCCTGATGGAGAATAGGCATTGCGGGAAGGGGGCTTCCTCCTAAAGAGATTTCAGAGATCATGAGATTCGTTCTTCCCAGCCGGCGGTAATACATCTGGCCTTTTTTCAGACGATAATTTTGTTTCTCTATTCCTGAAAGATTTCTGGCCGAGGCTAAGGATGCGGAAAAGGCTCCGAACATGACATCTCGCAGGAAACGCCTTCTTCCGGGTAGTAAATCAGGAGTTAGCTTATTGTTTTTCATTATAAAATTCCGGGGAAGGTTATTTAGTCAAGAGCCCCAGTTTACTCAAAACAGCTTTCATTTCCTTCTTGCTTTCATCATCAAGAGGGAGGAGGGGCAGCCGACAAGGGCCACCGTAATACCCGACCAGATCAAGGCTGTACTTTAATCCCGGGATACCGAAAGTCTGAACAACGGCCCTATTTAGAGGAGCCAGATCGAACTGTAGCTTGAGTGCCTCGTCCATCTTTCCTTCTAAATGCAATTTGTAAAGCTCAGCACATTGGGCAGGAGCAACGCCAGCTATGGCAAGAATTCCGCCTGAAGCTCCCAGCCTCAGGCCAGGAAGGATTATGCTTCCGGCTCCCAGCAGAAAACTAAAATGAGGGTCGAGGTGGGGGATAGTCTCCGCCAGAAAAGATAAATCTCCTGAGCTGTCTTTAATGCCCGCTATATTAGGATGCCTGGATAGCTCGATGAGCAGCTTTGAATCCACAGAGACTCCTAGGACTCGAGGATTATTATAGATAAGCACTGGCACTTTTGATTTATCAGCGAGAAGGAGAAAGTGCTTTTTAAGCGCTTCGTGGGTCATCCTGGATTTGAAATAACTTGGTGTGCGGATCATGGCAGCATCGATATCGAAGTCAGCCATTCTGTTTGTAAATTCTAGAGTCATTTTTGTGGATTCTAAACCTGTGCCGACAATAATTTTTTTTGCTCCAGAGGCAGCTTCTTTTGCTGCCTGAACCAATTTCTCTGATTCTTCGACTGAAAGGAGAGCATTTTCCCCTGAAGTGCCCAGGATGACATATCCCGCCAGGTCGAATGAGTTGTATTTTTGGATGTTTTCCTTGAATTTTTCAGGAGAAATTTCGTCATCGACAAACGGGGTGGCTAAAGGAGGGAATATTCCTTTAAAGCTTTCATGCATCTTGGCATCTCCTCTGGCTTTTAATAAATTTATTTAGGATAAACATACGCTAAGTAAAGCAAAAATTGCAGGTAGCCTGCATGATCATGTCAAATGATATTTCAAATCCTCTCGATCTCTCTCAATTCTTTTTCACTCAGCCCGAAATAGTGCCCGATCTCATGAAAAACAACCTCTCTGACCTTCTTTTTTATTTCTTCTTCGGTGGAGCAGATATTTTCTATGGGCTTCTGGTAGATTACGATAACATCGGGAGGGATATTCCCGTAGAAAGGGCCCCGGTGTTTGAAGGGAACGCCGTGATAATGACCCAAAATAGAGCTGAGGGGCGAGCTTCCTGTTTTCTCGAAAATTTTTCTTGATGGCTTTTCCTCGACAATCATGGCCAGATTACTGATTAATTTTTTATCAGTTTGATTAAGTATTATTAATTTATAATC
>CAYUXD010000119.1:0-2300 GCA_964448655.1 uncultured Eubacteriales bacterium | reverse complement strand
ACAATTCCTCTCCTATCCTCTTATTTTTCGATTCCTTCCCTTGCCCTCACCCCTTTCTTGTAATAGTGCTTTTTTTCCTTCATTTCAGTGACTAAATCCGCTCTTTTTAGGAACGAGGGAGGGGCATATCTTCCCGTCAGGATAATTTCCACATCCTTGGGTTTTTTATCGAGGAATTCGTGGATTTCTTCTTCTGTTAGAAGATTAAAGTCGACAGCCACGTTTATCTCATCCAGGATGATTATCCTGTATTTTCGAGAAAGCATGGCTTCCCGGCATTTCTTTAATCCACTTTTGGCTCTTTTTATATCCTTCTCGTCCGGATCTTTTGTCACGTGGATAAAACCTTTTCGGCCGAATTGTTCGATAGTGATGTAAGGTTGCAGTTTTTTAGCCGATAATAGTTCTCCGTACTCCTGGCCTTTGAGGAATTGTCCGATGTAAACCTTATGTTTATACCCGGCTGCCCGAAGGGCAAGGCCCAGAGCCGCAGTGGTTTTTCCCTTTCCATCTCCTGTATAAACCTGAATATAGCCTTTAACTTGTGTCTTCTGTTCCATCCTTTTTAACTATATTTTAATCACCTACCTGAGTCAACACGAGAATTTTAAAATTGAAGTACTTATGCTATAATCTGCGGCATGTTAGACCCAAAATATGTGCTGGAAAACGCTGATTTTATAGTAAAAAAGACTAAAGCCAGAGGAATTAAGCTCAGTCTGAGTAAATTTATAAAGCTCTCCCAGGAAAAGAAAGACTATCTAATAAAAATTGAAAACCTGCGTCATGAAAAAAACAAGGCCTCTCAGCTCGTAGCTCAGAAGAAAAAAGAAGGGAAAGACCCGGCTTCGGTCATTTCGGAAATGAAAAAGGTGGCAGGAGAGATAAAAAAACTGGAAGAGAAACTGAGAGAATTTGAAGAGAAGCTGAGGGATATCTCGCTCTCCATTCCTAATGTTCCCCATGAGTCTGTACCTGAAGGTAAGACCTCTAAAGAGAACGTTGAAGTCCGGAGGTTTAGCGAGAAGCCGAAATTCTCTTTCCCTCTCAAGCCTCACTGGGAGATTGGCAAAAAACTGGGAATCTTGGATTTTGAGCGAGCGGCCAAGATCGCAGGTTCGAGGTTTGCCCTCTATTTTGGCGCAGGAGCTAAGCTTGAAAGAGCATTGATCAATTTTATGCTTGATGTTCATACGGAGGAAAAGGAATACCAGGAGGTGATCCCACCTTTCATAGCCAATGAGAGAAGCCTGATTGGAACAGGGAATTTGCCCAAGTTTGAAAATGACCTTTTCAAGCTGCGAGGCTATCCGTGGTACTTGATTCCTACCGCAGAGGTTCCTCTCACTAACCTTTATCAGGATGAGATTCTTGAGGCCGATTCCCTCCCGAAGAGATTTGTGGCTTACACTCCATGTTTCAGACGGGAAGCCGGCTCCTACGGCAAAGATATAAGAGGACTTATTCGCCAGCACCAGTTCAACAAAGTTGAGCTTATGAGTTTTTCTTTGCCCGAAGATTCTTATCAGGAACTTGAAAAAATGACCCTTGATGCTGAGGAGGTTTTAAAGAGATTGGGTTTGCACTACAGGGTGGTTGTTCTCTGTACTGCAGATATGGGTTTTTCCGGGGCTAAAACCTATGATGTGGAGCTCTGGATGCCTGCCCGAAAGAAATACATGGAAATTTCCTCCTGCACTAATTGTGAGGACTTCCAGGCAAGAAGAGCCAACATCCGTTTTCGGAGAAAGGAAAAGTCGAAGCTGGAGTTTGTTCATACTCTGAACGGTTCTGGAGTAGCTTTGGGAAGGACAGTCAGCGCCATTCTGGAAAGTTATCAACAAGAGGATGGCTCTGTTGCCATTCCTAAAGTTTTACGGCTTTACATGGACGGCCTGGATAAAATTACTTAGGAGGGATGGCCGAGTGGTTTAAGGCGGCGGTCTTGAAAATCGCTTTCCGGGCAACCGGAACGGGGGTTCGAATCCCTCTCCCTCCGCCATCCACAAATTTCTTGTGGTTCGATTCATAAAACCCACCTTGTTAATTGTACAAATAAATTGAAGGGGCTTGATTCATCAAATCCGCACTTTTGAAGATTTCGTAGAAATTTTTATCTATATATGAGGGTTTGATACATATTGTGTAGGGGCTTGATTCATCAAGCCCGCATTTTTTGATTTATTGGGCTTTGATTTATCAAACGCTTGCTGAATACCGAAAAATGGCAGTTGGTTGCTGGTTAATTTTGATTATAATCTAAAAAATGATAGAATAGCATAGCCATCAAAAGTACTGCG
>CAYUXD010000118.1:0-7245 GCA_964448655.1 uncultured Eubacteriales bacterium | reverse complement strand
CAGAGTTGGCTATAAGCTGAGCATGCAAACCACCTTTCCCAACTGGAAGGAAGGAACTGAATTCAAGGCAAAAAGAGATGCTGATATGGAAGCAGCAAGGAAAAAAAAGAAGCCTTAGTCCCTCCCTATTGTTAGTTTTTTCCAGCCTTTTTCGTTGTTCTTTTGCCTTGAAATGGGGACAGGTTCCATTTTATGATGTTCTGTCCACAAGTCGCCAATGCTCTCTTTCTTACAAAAATGGGGCCAGGCCCCATTTTTATATGTTATATTGGATATCAAGCCCGATCATGAAAGAGAAAATCTTTTTTAAAAACAGCCACGGAAACAGGCTCTGCGGGATATTATCGGACCCGACATCCCAGAAAGAAAAACCGATCATAATTTTATGCCATGGCTTCTCCACCAGCAAGGAAGGCCGCACCTATGTGAGGTTAGAAGAAATCCTGAATGACAAAGGAATTTCCACTTTTAGGTTTGATTTTTTCGGACACGGAGAGAGCGAGGGGAAATTCGAGGAGATAACAACTTCTGAGGCTGTTGATGATATCCAGAATGCCATCAGATTTCTGAAGGGATCAGGTTACCAAAATATTGGCCTTGTCGGTTCAAGCTTTGGCGGGATGGCCAGCATAATCGAAGCCGGGAAAACAAATGATCTGTATGTCTTAGCCCTGAAATCACCGGTCTCGGATTATCTGGGCCTGTTACATACTCGAGTAGACAAACAGGATATCAAAAAATGGAAAGAAAAGGGAATCATAGATATCAGCGGAGTGGACTCTGAAACTCGCAAAATAAGCTATTCCTTTTATGAAGAGGCTGAAAAAATAAAGGCCTACGAGGCTGCCCAAAAAATCAAAATTCCAACCTTAATTGTTCACGGAGATAGGGATGAGACTGTCCCCATCGAACAGAGTAAAAAAACGGCAAGCTTGATCGAGAACTGCCGCCTGGAAATCATCGAGGGCGGAGACCACACCTACTCTGAACCAGAGTACTTTGAAAAGATGCTGGACCTGATTTCAAAATTTATTCTAGAGCAATCTCAGGATAAATAAGGGCCTGCCGCTGGATACTTTTAACCGCAAAATTCGGCCACTTGTTTAAAGCGAATTTCTTTACTTTTATTCGTAGCGTAAGGAATCAACGATATCTAACCGCATAGCACGGACCGCAGGCGTCAGTCCAGCCAAAAAACCAGCTGCTATCATTAAACCAACAGTGATTATGGAGGCGAGAAATGAATTCTCGGGCGAAAAAAGCATCATGAGCTGTACATTCTGAGTTCTTAAGAAGGCGACAAGAGCAGTGAGCCCGGCGTTTATTCCCCAACCGATTCCAAATCCAATAAGCCCACCGAGAAAAGTAATTGTCAGCGCCTCTGTGAAGAGCTGCTGGAAAATATGTCTCTTAAGCGCTCCAACAGCTCTGCGAATGCCTATTTCCCGGGTACGCTGGGTAACGACAAAATACATGATATTCATCACTCCCACAGCCCCGATCATCAGAGTGATCACTCCCACTCCACCCAAGAATACCTGAAGTGCCAGAACAATATAACCCAGGAATTCCGTGCCCTCGAGCATGCTGAATATATCTAAAGCATCTTCATCTTCGGGGTCAAACCTGTGCAGTTTGGATAAGACTTGGCGTATCTCCAATTCGGTCTTCTTATAACGATCCTTACTAACGGGCGAAACAAGGATTCGAGAAATGTGCTTTTCTCCGCTGAAGTCTTTCAAAGCTCCCGTAAGCGGAATAAGCATCTTTTCGTCATCCAGGGAGATGTTTATGGATAGCTGAAACCCTTTTGGCTGAGAAGTTCCTATCACAAGATAACGGATCCCGTTGATATTAACATACTCTCCTGTGACATCGCGTGTTCTGCTCCCGAAAAGGCGCTCTTGAATAGTCGCCCCTAAAAAGCAAACCCTCCTGCTTTCCTCAATGTCTCCCTGATTGATAAACCGCCCCCTGGCAACTTTGAAATTACGCATCTTTAAAGTGCCCGGAACAACACCCAGGGTGTGTACAGCCCGGTTTTCGCTACCGTATTTCACTACTGGATGTCCACAATCATATTCCGGCAGAGCTTCCTCTACCTCAAAAGGAAAGGTATTGAGGGCATCAACGTCTTTTTCCGAGAGCCGGACTCTTCGTGCTTCTCGATAAGAGCCTCTTTTGCTTTGAACACGCCCACCTCTCACGTGAATAGTTTTTTCACCCATCTTTCCCCATTCGCGGTCGAAAAATCCCTGGAAACCCGCACCGAAACCGATAAGGACGATAACAGCAGCGATACCCCAAAAAATTCCAAACATGGTGAGAAAACTCCGGGACTTGCTGCTCCGTATCTCGAGAAACGCCTGTCCGATGAGTTCTCCTGTCAGCGTTCGGGAGACCCAGAGAGGCTTTGGTATTTTCTTACCAACAACGGTTTCGCCCCGTTCAAACTGCAGAGCTTTAACCGGTTCCATCTCAGCTGCGTTTTTTGCTGGAATGTATCCCGATATAACTCCGGTCAAGATCATCACCAAAACGACGATCAAGGAGAGCTCTGGAGAGTTCTGGGGAAGAGGAACAAACGGTGGCAGAGGCAAAAGGTTGACAGCCCCTAGCAGAGCCGAACCCAGCAGAAAGCCAATGAGTCCGCCCAAAAGTGTAATGAAGAGCGCTTCAGCCAGGAAGTGGAGCCGGATGTCCCTTTTCCTGGCTCCTACTGATTTACGGATGCCTATTTCATGGGTGCGTTCCTGAACCGAGACAAACATTATGTTCATCACTCCAACACCGCCGATAAACAGGGTGATTATTCCGATGAGACCCAAAAGAATGTTCAATCCGAGAGAGAGCAGATTGAACATCTTCTCGAAGAAGGCAAATTCAAAAATCATCAACGCCTCTTCGTCCTTGGGATCAAAGTGATGACGTTCGGCCATGAGACTGCGTATCTCAGTTACAACTTGACTGGATTCATAATTCTCCTTTGGAGTGGCAAAAACAAGATCAAGGCTCCTTCCGTCGCCCCACAATTGCTGGGCCGTGCTTAAGGAAATCAGAACCTGGTCGTCATGCCGGCTGTTTATAGTAGACATCTGCAGCTCTTTTTCAACAGCTAAGCCTACAATAGAGAAGGATACACCACGAATCTTAATCTTTTTGCCGACTGGGTTGGATTCTTTGCCAAAAAGCTGCTCCCTGACCTTATTTCCTATAAAGGCAAAACGCCGGCGATTTTTTACGTCGTCTTCGGTGATAAACCGTCCTTTGGCCACTTGCCAATTGTTCATCTTTTTAGCCACGGGCAGGACTCCGCGGATATTGAACTGTCGGGATTCTGTATCGGCTTTTACCTGGTACCACCGGGTTATCTGCGGGCTTATCTCACCCACTGAAGGACATTTAATCTGAATAGCCTCGATATCCTTTATTTCCGGAACTATGGGGCGTCCGGTTTTATACCCGCCAACGCCGATTGAAGTATGACCCGGTATAAATACAACCAGGCCTTCACCGATCTTATGCATGCCTTCAAACATATAATCGCGGAAGCCGAATCCCCAACCCAACAGAATCATGATGGCCATAATCCCCCAGATGATTCCGAAAAGCGTAAGCGTACTTCGGAGTCGGTGCGCTTTCAAATCTGCGAAGGCCTGTCTAATTATCTCGGACAAACGCATAAGAGAATCCTTGATATGAGGCTAACTCAAACGTACCATTCCTGCGGGATGGATCCAGAAAGCTTCTGTGATGATATTACGTAGGAAGAACCACGACCTGGCCCTCCTCAAGGCCTGAGAGAACTTCGGTTCGAAGACCGTCGGAGATACCCTTGGTTATTTCTACTTTACGCATTCCTTCCTCAACAGAATCATCCTGGATATTGACGAAAGTTTTTCCATCCTCGTATATTATAGCGCCTTCTGGGATAACCAGAACATTTTCATGTTCCTCCAGAATGAGCTCGGCATCTGCTGACATACCCACGCGGAGTTTATTCTCCTGATCGCTAACAGTTGCCCGGATTTCGAAGTTAATGATGTCCTCTTCCTCGCGACCCCGAGGACTGATGTGGGTTAGTTCTGATTTAAAGGGCTCGTCTGGATAAGCTTCAACATAGATCCTGGCCTGCAGGCCAAGATGCACTTTTCCGATATCTGCTTCGTCCACGTCGCCTAGAAAATGTTTCTCAGAAACATCAGCGAGGGTCATTATAACTGTTCCTCCATAAGCTGAAGATATGGGGATGACCGCACTCCCTTTGTCGGTGTCGCGAGAAAGAATAATACCAGAGATGGGAGCAATCAACGTCATGCTGGCAATGGCCTCCCTTGTCTCCTTTTCGATTTCAAGCCTATCCTGATCACTAATCTCGATGCCTTCAGCCAGCGACTCCACATTCGATCCCTGCTCCAGCACTCGCAATTGGGCCATAGCTGCATAAAAGCGGACTTTAGCTGTATCATAACTTGCTTTAGCTTGATCGTACTTTTCTAGCGAAATCAATTTTTGTTCTTTTAGCTCTTTAATTCTCAGATATTGTCTTTCAGCGACGAGCTTGTCGTAGGCTGCGGCTTTTACTTCGGTCCGTGCCTGCACCATTTCAACGGGTGTGGCTCCGGGAATAATCTCCACTAACTTCTGGCCAACAGTCACCCGGTCCCCTTCCTCGACATAAAACTGATTAATCAGGCCTCCAATTTTTGATTTGATCTCAGCCTTGTAAAGAGGCTCAATCTTGCCTGTGGCCACGACAGTCTTTGATATGTTCCCCCTTTCCACTGTTGCTGTGTTCTTTATCTGGCTTTCACCACTTGTTCGGCAGCCTCTTATTGCCACAAAAGAAAGGACGAGGACCACGACCACTATAACGATAATGATGATCGCTTTTTTCATGGCATCCAGCTCCTCAGACTATTCTATTGTAATATACGAAAAAGCATGCCTGGAAGTTCAGGTAATATTTCTTATTTTTCTTTTCTTTCTCTTTCTTTTCTCTCTCTTCCTATCTCTTTTTTTTCTTTCATTTCTCTTATACGTTTTCATTCATTATTCCTTTTTGGAATTTAATAGTTGAACACAACCTCTTACACCCCGCATAGGGTACCACAACTTATCAAAGGAAGCCCGTAATTGAACAGCTGGATATTAGCACGCAGTCGTGAGAATAAATCAGGTATTTTTCTCGCGCAATTTTGCTTTCTTTTGACTAGAATGGTGGGTGTATTTACGAATTTGTAGGGACAAATGCGTAAGCTGGCCGGCTTTCAAATAGGCCTTAATTCAGAATTTGGTTATGATCTTTAATGTCAGAGCGGGGATTATCAGAAGCGTCTTCTACCCCCGCCTCCTCCGCCTCCTCCTCGGCCAAAGCCTCCTCCTCCTCTTCCTCGATCATCACGACGAGGGCGGGCCTCATTGACCCTAAGAGCGCTCCCCTTCAGATCTTTGCCATCAAGCCCTGAGATAGCAGCCTGGGCTTCGGAATTGTTGGACATCTCCACAAACCCAAATCCCCTCGGATCACCGGTAAACTTGTCTTTGATGATTTTGACAGATGCAACTTCCCCGAAGGCTTGAAAAGCCTCTTTCAAATCTTCTTCAGTAGCCTCGCGTGGTAAATTACCTACATAAATATTCATTCTGACTTCCTTTTAATATTGGATTTTTTATAAGGGGAGGACATATTTTTTACCTATTGAAATTTTCCCTCATCCCTTATGATCCCTGCCTGTTTTTGTAACTGGACAGGTCTCCTTAATTTCAACATGAATGATAATACCACAGAAAAAATATGGCGTCAATGAAAATCTAGCCTTCCTCAAGATGCTTCCTTATTATGATTTTTTCTTCTTAACTGCTTTGGACTTTTCGCTTTTTTTCTGTGCTTCTTTCCACTTTTTGACGCGCTTACTCATATCGTCGATTGTTGTCTTCATAGACTCTCCCCACTCTTTCATCCGACCGGATAAATCCTCCATCGGTGGCTTGAGCGCACTTCCCAGCTCCTTGAGTTTCTCACCGAGTTCGGCCAGGGAGGGCTCAATGGCTTTATCAAAATCACGCAGCTTCTTTTCTGCCTTATCAAGGTGCGGCTTGATCTCCTTGCCGAGCTCCTTGAATTTGTCTCCGATCTCTGTAAAAATATCCTTTTCCTTTTCCTTTTCCTTTTCCTTTTTGCTCATATTCCTCTCCTTTTAACCATAAATAGATTCCCGTTTTGATTTATTCAAAATCTCAAAAATCATTTGAGTATCAAGAGTGAAAATGAATCCGGAACAACAATATATTCCCCGCAGACAAGTGCTCCCGCGGATTCACCAGGCGTATCAAACGAGCTGACCAGCCTGGGAGAAGATGGACGGCTAATATCGATTTTCTTTAATCCTGAAATCTCATCCGAGAGGTAGGCATAATTCCCTTTAATCGTTATTCCGTTGGCAAAGCCTGACATTTCATACGAGCCGACAATCGATGGAGCCCTTGGCTTGCTTATATCTATTATCTGCAAACCTGAAGAGCCATCTGCCACATAGGCATGCTCCCCTTTAACAGCCACATCATAAGTAAGCCCTGGCGTTTTGTACGAACTCATAAGTTCGGGAGAAGATGGATTACTTATATTTATTATGTGGAATCCTGTATCGCTGTTGGCGACATAAGCATAGTCCCCTTCGACAGCAATGCCGTAAGCAAAGCCCGGCATTTTATACGAGCCAACGATCGAAGGAGCGGATGGATCGCTGATATCTATGACATGAAACCCTGAATGATCAGAGGTCATATATGCATAATTTCCTCTTGCGACTATTGCTCGCGGTACACCAGGAACGGAAAATTGACAGGCAAGCTTTATTTTTGCGGGATCGCTTATGTCGTATACTTTCAATGACCATCTGTCGGTGATATAGACATAATTATTGCTTGCGGTTAAGCCGTGAACTCCGCGCATGCGGCCGATTGAGCCTGCGATCTTTGGGTCAGAAGCATTACTGATATCTACTATCTGCAAGCCAGAGAGGTCACCCACCGCACAAACGTACTTACCGCTACCTGCTGCATCTATTATTGAACCAGGTGTGTAATAGATGCCTTTAAGTACGGGTTTGGAAGGTTCGATTACTGACATGATATAAAGACCTGCGAAATAATCTACGATATAAGCATAATCTCCGCTCACTGCCACATCCCAGCCCTCGTTGTACATGGTGTATTTGCTGGTTGCGGCAAGGACAGGAGCAC
>CAYUXD010000117.1:0-7255 GCA_964448655.1 uncultured Eubacteriales bacterium | reverse complement strand
TTCTTTGGTGTTAATTATGTTTCCGTTGTGAGCCCCGACTAAGTTCTTTGTGCAATCAAAGTGAGGCTGAGAATTTTGCTTGGAGGGAGGACCAAAAGTTGCCCACCGAAGTTGGACTATTCCTTTGTACCCTTTGAGTTTTTTAAAGTTATATTTTTTATTAACTTCCTCAATTTCGCCAACATCCTTTTTTAATTCTATAGAATCTTGGCTAAAAGCTGCCATCCCGACTGAATCATAACCCCTGTATGTAAGCTTTCTGCCTGCTTGAAGAAGGATCTTTCCTAAATCTTCTCTAAAATCTTTGAAAACGATGCCAAATATTCCGCACATTTTATTATATTAAAGAATATTCGTTCATCCTTTATAAAAGCTCTGGATGGACGAGACGATGAAATCCTGCTGGTCTGATGTTAATTCTGGGTAGATGGGCAAGGCCAGAACCTCTCGTGCTGCTTCCTCAGCTGCAGGGAAATCTCCCTCCTTATAGCCGAGATAAGAAAAGCATTTCTGAAGGTGGAGAGGCAATGGATAATAGATGGCAGTAGCCGCACCCTTTTCCTGCAGGAATTCTTTTAATCTATCCCTTTTTTCCGCTCTTATGACATATTGATGATAGACATGGTAATTCTTAACACCTTTATCTTTATATAGGGATTCAAGGACTTGTACCAGGCCTTCTTCTCCTAAGCCTGATTCCTTGAATGCATTGTCATAGTAAGAAGCTTTTTCTATCCTCTTTTGCTGCCAGCTTTCTAGATATTTGAGCTTGACTCTAAGAATAGCAGCCTGGAGCGCATCGAGACGGAAATTGCCGCCCAGTATTTCATAAAAATATTTATCTCTTGATCCGTGAACTCTCAACAACTTTATCTTCTGGGCCAGGCTTTCATCATTCGTCAGAACCATTCCTCCATCACCGAACGCTCCTAAATTTTTCGATGGGAAAAATGATAGAGCGCCAAAGTCTCCCATAGCACAAGCTTTCTTTATCCCGGAAGGCGACGGATATTCCGCACCGATTGCCTGAGCTGCATCTTCAATCAGGAATAAATCATGCTTGCTAGCAAGATTCATGATTGGAGTCATATCAGCACACTGTCCGTAAAGATGGACAGGAATAATTGCTTTAATTTTTAAACTCCGATTTTCCTTTAATTGATTTTCGAGCAACTCTTCAAGCTTCTCAGGGCTTATGTTACAGCTTATCTTATCAATATCACAGAAAACTGGCCTCGCTTTAAGCCTGGCAATCGCGCCGGCAGTGGCAAAAAAAGTGAAAGGTGTTGTGATGACAGCATCTCCCCCCCCCACATCAAGAGCCATTAGAGAAACAATAAGCGCATCAGACCCAGAAGAGACTCCTGTGGCGAATCTCGTTCCGCTGTAGGCAGCTATTTCTTTCTCCAGGTTTTCAACCTCAGAACCTAAAATGAACTTTTGGGATGAGGCCACTTCTAAAATCTTCTGATTGATTTCCTGTTGAATGCTCTGGTATTGAGCCTTCAAATCTAAAAACGGAATGTTCATCTCTTACTTCACCTTTTTCCTTTTAACCTTGCACCCATTGGAAAGTTCTATTTAATAACCTTTTTCAATTTTTCCTTTTCAATTATCAATTGGCCTTGATAGGTTACATAATTGAGAAGAATAAGCACTCTTTCTTTTGCAGTTAATTCTTTTTTAAATATTCCTCTTAAGCCTTTCAGAGGACCTTCCATAACTTCAATCTCATCGCCGACTTCAGGTTCCTTTCCGTATTTATAAAGCTCGATCAGACCGTCTATTTCCCTGGATTTGATCTCACGGATTACTTCTTCAGGAATAGGGGTGGGAGAGCCTCTGTTTCCGATCACTCTTTTTACTCCTCTCGTGTATCTCACTAGCTGGTATTGGGCGGGAAAATCAAAATAGATGAATCCATAGCCAGGAAAAAAAGTCTTTATTTTATTCTCATGCCTGTATTTGGGGTTGTAAATCTTGATTCCGCCCTCAGTAAACAATTTCTCAACTTGAAATTCCTTTTTAGGCTTCGTATTAATGACAAACCAGTTTTCCATCTTCTCCCTATCTCTATTTATAATTTAGCATTGTCCCAAAGTTGCTTGATCCCATGTCATTACGGGCGACTATAGGAAGCGTGGCAATCCGCCGTTGCGAGCGAAGTGTGGCAATCTCATACAATAGGTCATTGCGAGGAGCGCAGAAGATTCCTTCGCTTTGCTCGGAACAGGCTAGCAATCTCATAGGAATTTCTTTCAGATAACATATTCTACATTCCTCGCTAAATTAATCAAGCAGGTTAAAAACATGATAGAAATCAGGGCGCCTATCCTGGAGGAAATGCTTTTTGGCATGAGACTGGGGTACCTGCTGAAAATCGCAGTCTGCATAGAGGATATGATCTTTTTCCTTCGGGGCCTGGGCAATAATGCGCCCATGAGGATCAACAACAAAAGATTCGCCTGCAAAATGAATAAAGTCTTCTTTCCCGACACGATTGACAAGGGCAGCATAATATCCATTCTGAAAAGCGGCAACCTGAAGTTCTGCTTCAAAAATCCCTTCGGTCCATTCTCCCACAGCTCCTGCCTGAGGAATAACAACAATTTCAGCCCCTTTAAGGCCCAAACACCGCATATATTCGGGAAAATGACGGTCATAGCAGATAGCTATTCCGACTCGTCCTACTTTTGTTTTATAGACAAAATCTATATTCTCTCCGGGAGTATAATACCCCTTCTCATGAAACCCGGGTCCTTCCATGATATGGACCATGCGCGTTACTCCAAGCAGTTTTCCGTCTGCATCAATCACAGGAGAAGCATCGTAGGTTCTATCTCCGTCTCTCTCAAAAAGATTCAAGACAACAACAACGCCATATTTCTTGGCAAGCTTGGAAAACTGTTCTGTTGCTGGACCAGGAATTGGCTCTGCTTTTGCTAAAGATTCCTGAGTTGAAGGGATCTGGGGTAAAAACGGGGAAAAAGCTAATTCTGCAAAAGCAATTAATTTTGCTCCAGAGCTTGCAGCCTGATGAAAGAAGTCGATTCCCCGCGTGATATTTTCCTCATAATCTTTAGTCGCATGCTGCTGGATCAAAGCAATTTTCATTGAATTCTCCTTTTCTCTACCATTTTCAGGCTAAAACCTTAGCTTCGATTTTTTTTAAACATCCATATATTTTTCTAATGCGGACTTGATAAATCAAGCCCCTACAAGAAATATTTCCTATATCAGGGGACAACATCGGTGTATTTGGCCAGGAAGGCTGACTGGTCGTAGAGCGCCTGGAGTGTTATTTCGTTTCTCTCAAGACCCCTTAAAATATCGGAGATTCGATCCTGGATCAGGCCCACATGCAGCCTCATGAGCTGACAGTATTGATAAGTTCTTTCCTTAGAGCCGGCAACTACCTGAACCGGGCATCGGCCACCACAATAGAAATGGACTCCGCATTGATAGCATCCCAACCAGCTCTTGTATTCCACCAGCGAATACAGGTCGTACTCGCTGAGTTTGAGCTTTTTTTCTTTGTCTAATCCTCCGATAGAGAGGCAGGAAGGAAGATCAGCACAGGGATAGACCTTTCCTGAAACAATATCATAGTTTTTAGCCAGCTCTACACCGCAGGCCGTATGGCCCCGCTCCTTGGCAGTTAAAAGGAACAATATGAGTTCATTGACATGGACGATTGGAAGGAGCATTCCCTTCGAGATTTTTTGGACATAGATGTCCATAATTTTCTCAAGGTCTTGACCATAATTCACAATAAAGGACGGTAAATCCTCAAAAGGTTCTATATTCTCAGCCCAGTGCCAGAAAAAATGGTTGACCAGTCCTTCCTGGTATAATCTCATAAATTCTTCAAAGCAGTTTAATAAACTCTGTTCCTCCCGAAGAGTAGACCAGTGCAAAACATTTCCTTTATAAAATGTTGATAATTCCCTGAGATTTTCTTTGACTCTACCCAGGCGAGTTCCTTGTCTTACTCGATTATGCTGCTCTTCATCTCCATCTATAGAAACCGAGTAGAGCCACATTTCCTTCATAAACTCAGGATAGATATTCAAGGCATCGCTCAAAAGTTCCCCGTTAGTATAAACCAAAAATCTGAATCTATCTGCTGTCTCAGATTCCTTCAGAATTCTCCACGTTTTCTCCATCTTCTCTACGGCCAGAAAGGGCTCTCCCCCGTAAAAGCATATTGTGATCGATTGATCGCCGTGCCGGTCAGCTAACTCCCTGATTATGGCTGTATCACGTTCGGGTTCTACTTCTTGAGAACTTATGATTGCATTACGGGGCCTGTCGCTGCCCATGGTAATAGCACTGTTAATACAGCCTTTACATTGCGCGTAGCAACGGCCAGTTATCGTAAGGTGAATCATGATGCTTTCATCTGTCTCATAGGTTTGAGTTGTTAGCGGATGGCCGCTTCCAATTCTAACCGCATCCAATCGAGATAAGTCATCAAAACCAGGATAACTCACCCCGCTAATTGGCTGGGGATTTTTTACTATCTTGGCCATTATTTCAATCGGTGAATCCGAGCCATGTAATTTCTCAAGATATTTTACAAAGATATTAATCTTGAATTCTGTAACTTATGCCAACGGAAAATCTGAAATTAACAGCAAGGAACCAGCGAAAAAGGATTGAAAATCCAGATTTTTTATCGAGTCACTTTGGGACAATGCTAATTATAAAATCTATATTTATGGATACAAATTAAGTTCTTTTCAACGGGGAATTGCCCCGAGGGGGCTGCCAGCATTTTAGGAGCCATCAAAACCCAATCCATTCTGCTCATTCAGAAGACTCTTTCCCCGCCGTTTTATCGAAATGTTCTTTGAGTGCTTTGATTATATTGATAGACGTGTCCACAAATTCTATGCCCAATTCGAACAATTCGTCAGCGTAAACGCTTTTGGCCCAACGAACTTTTGCATAGGCACTGATCATTCGCGGCGGGTCCGTTAATGAAAGATCCATTTTTAGAAAGGATCCGACTGGCAAAAATGCGTTGGTGTGGATTTTTGCGCCTGTTAAAGAAATATCCTCGGTAGTATGATGAATAATTTTCGAGTGGGTCTCAGCTGTATCCTTAGAAATAAGAGTAATCGTGAATAAAGCCCGTTCTCTTACTCGTCTTTCTCTTCTTTTCTCCGACATGATCCTGGCGCCCTTCTCTCGTTAATCTATTTCACAATGATTCGCTCTCTGCTGGCTATAATCACTGCCTTTCACATTCATATGAATCTGCTTTTTTCTAATCTGCAATTTTCTACGGCCCTTTCTCAAACTTTCCTGGGCAGATAAACGGAGAGGACTTACCTCTTCCTCGCCCAAAAGATATAACATAGGATAGATTTGATGTCAAAATTAATAGAATATTTACTTAAACATCTAGAAACCATCTGTGAGTTTGTGGTCTGCTTTGTGGTTGCTGATAAAGAGAAATTCATGCTTCAAAGACTTGACTCACTGCTTTTAATCGACTATTTATATAGAGAAACAAGTCAAAATTTTTATTTTTCCTTAAAAGAGGCGGTTCCGATTGTTTCAGCTCATCACAAATACTATTTTGAAACCGAGAAACCTCCTTCCGAGAACAGGGAGGAGCATGCGAGGAAAGATGTTCCTCTGGGAGCTGCTATAATAGCTGTTGCCGATTCTTATGATGCCATGATAACAGACAGACCTTATCGGGCAGGAATGCAACCCTGGCAGGCCTTTGAGGAATTAGAAAAAGGAGCGGGGAAACAATTCCATCCAGGAGCAGTAAGAGCTTTTAAAAAAGTCCTTACGTCTAAGCACAAATACAGAAAATAAGAAGCAGATTTGCCTGGGACGAGGCGATTGCCAGCATAAAAAAATACGCATTTACTGCATGGTTGCGGAATTCATGACGGGCCCAGGGAAATCCATTCAAGATTGAACCTTAAGTCTTTCTTCAGCTTGAGGTACTGTTTCCATGAATCAAGAAGAGGGCTCCTCTCCTCCCGGTCTACGACGATTAGATAGGTCCCTATAATGATGATTAATATTATCAATAAGAAAATTGTACTTTTCGTTCTCATTTACTAAATCCTCCCTAAAACGTAAAACAATTATCTATGAATCTGTGCTTTCAGAGCTAAGGACCAAAATAGCACAGACCTGACTCCTATTTACTTTTTACATAATAAAAAGATTGACTTTATCAAATCAAAATATATAATTTCAATAATAATAGTAATTAGGAGAACGAATTAAGGCGATAGAGAATAAATGCCTAAAAAGGAGAAGAATAGTGGCTAAGAAAGCAAAGAGTAAAAAAACTACAAAAAAAGTGACCAAACCTAAAGCTAAACCTAAAGCTAAACCTAAAGGTAAGAAGAAATAACAGTTAAAAATATAATTTAATTATCTTCTTTCAATAATTTAATCTTCAATAAGGGGTAGGTTTCTCAAGTTTTTTTCTAAAAAAGCAAAGCAGAAGACATAGATAGCAAAATCATTAACAATATTGCCTCTTAGAAGCTCATTATTATTACAGGATTGCCCTTTTGTAAATCTCGCACCATTCTATTTTCTCCCTCAGAAAACGTCAACTTCCTGCACATATCTTTAATATAAATTTTAAAACAAATATAGATTTTTACACAGGATGGGCTTTTGCCTTTCTCTCAAAGACGAAATAAGAACCCTAGTCAAAAAGCAAAAAGCAAGACCTGACCCCTATTTACTATTTACTGACCCCTATTTAGAACCCTATTTATTTTTAGACTGTTTCTTGTGAATGGTTGCGATCTTGTGGCCATTGGACCTGGCTGTTTTATCTGTGATAAGCTCATTCCAGAACGTCAGCGGACGATAAGCGTGGAAAATTGGGAGGATTTGTCGCTAGCATAAAAAAGGAAATATTTATGAATATGTTCAGCTGCGTACGCATATCGTTCGTAAATGGACATCTGGTGTTTCAAAAATGTTCGGAAATCTCAGAAGATAGATTTGGCATATTTCTTGCTGATTAAAGGAGGGAAAAGATTAGGAGTTACACCTATGTTTAAAAGCTATTTGAAAGCCACCTGGAGGAACATAACCAGGCACAAAGGGTATTCTTTAATCAATATCGCCGGACTTGCACTTGGTATGGCCTGCTGCATAGTGATTGCCACATATCTCCAGTTTGAGCTTTCCTTTGACAGCTTTCACAAAAACGGAAACCGCATCTTTCGTTTGGTAGAAAGGCAATTTTTTGAAGGACAGG
>CAYUXD010000116.1:0-7270 GCA_964448655.1 uncultured Eubacteriales bacterium | reverse complement strand
TTTTATAAGTTTCTCTTACTGTTGAAATATTAGTAAATATTAAATTAATATTAGCTCATCCTCTGGTATTTGTCAAATTTAGAAACCTGTAAGCAAGGGGAAAAACAGGGGAAAAAAGGGAATATAAAAAGGGGACAGGCTACTTTTTTCAAAGAGGGGACTGTCACTCTTTCCTTTCCATTTACAAGCAAGATAGGGAATCTCCTTATTATGTTCCAAAAAAGTAGCCTGTCCCCATTAAAAACCTTATTCGAAACTTGCATCATAGAGCTAGGCTCCTTTATCGAGCTAAAAGTAATAAAAATACCCATATAAGTAAATAGCCCTTAAAGATGAATTACATAATGACTTTTCTCCCTTTTTTCTCACCTGAAAAGATGATTTATTCTCACCATGTCATGAGTGCCTGAACGGGTTGGAATGAAGCCCTTTAGATTAATATTCATGGCAAAAAAAATGCCAACATTTTTAAACAAAGAAAGCATAGGGATAAAATGAATATAATTCTTTTATTTTCAATAGATTTAAGAGAAGAAGAGGAGAAATTAAAAGAAATATTTAATCTTGTATTCTAGAAAAAATTCCATGTATATGGAAATAAATCTATAAAAAAAATGGATGTACGTTCGTCTACTATTGATTTTTCCAGAATGTCTACTTCTGAGCTTGGGGTCAGGAAAAAGGGGACAGGCCCCATTTTTGTAGGAGAGGGATATTCTCGACTTTTGGACATAACATCAGAAAATGGGGCCTGTCCCCTTTTTTTTATGTTATACCCTTAATCATTAAGGCATCCGATTGATAAGGCCTGACCCCGAAAACGGCCGGGGAAAAGTTGACAAAAGGTGAAGAAAGATTTATTTTAAGAAAGTGAAAAAGAAGATTCTCCCAGGAGTATTTTTCATCCTCCTCATTTCTCTTACTTTCACTTCCCCCAGCAACCTCTCTTCAAAGGTTTTATTTCTTGCTAAAAGTTCTACTGCTAACCCGCAGGATGTCCCGGTTAAAAAGCCCAAGTATGATTACATGAGCACAATCCTCTCCAGGAACACAAAACCTTTAGGATTAAAAGAAGATCCAGAATTGGAGAAATTGCTGAAGCAACCCAGTATTAAATGGGCAATCAGGGCTGGAAAAAAACATATTTTGGACTGAGGTATCCATATATTTTTTGCCACAATGATTCAATTTTTTGGATTCTCTGAAAAACAGAGGGCGAGTTATTTCGAAAAAATAAAAATCTATCTGGCAATCCTTCCCGTTTTCGTTCTCCTTGTGCTGGGAGGATTGAATATTTATAAAAAAATTACCTGGAAAGAGCCTACTGATGGAGTTTTCTGGGATGAAAGACCAGAAGGTTTAACCGTTGTAAATGTCGAAGTCAACAGCCCTGCCTATCTGCATGGCATTAAAAAAGGAGATATTCTTTACTCCATCAATAACGCCCCGACAAAAAACAAAATAGATGTCTCAAAGATATTATGGGCAGCCGGACGTTCAGAACTAAAGGTTACCTACGAAATCGCAAGAGGAGGCGAGATCATTTTTCCCTCCTTCTATTTACGCGAAAAAGGTGTTAATCCCATCTATTTCTTTCTTGCTCTTATTGGCTTGACCACTCTGATTATGGGGCTGATTATTTTTCTCACTTCTAAAAAGCCCTTATCCATGCCCTATATCTATTTTTATTTCATATGTTTGTGTTTTTGTTCGTTCTATATTTTTTCTCCCACAGGCGAGTTGAATGTCCTGGACAGTCTCTTTTACTGGCTTGACAAATCAGCTTTTCTGGTCTTCCCCCCGTTGCTTCTTTACTTTTTTTTAATTTTCCCTCAAAGAAAAAAATTCTTTAAAAATAAGATATCTTCAATTTCAATTTTGTATCTCCCGGCCGCAGTTCTCCTTTTAACAAAGATACTTCTTCACCTTCCCTCATTCAAAAATTTGAGCAACGTTTTTGTCCTCCAATTGCACCAGACATCAGAAAAATTAGACCTCCTCCATTTTGCCCTTTTTTCGATCATGACCTTGGTGATTATCCTCCAAAGCACGTTTAAACCTTCAAACCTTTTGCTCAAAAAACAATTAAAGTGGATCGCCTATGGCCTTGGCATTGGAATCATTCCCTTCACCCTTTTCTACATCATTCCTTTCATGCTTGGCCAGGTGCCTTCAAAGGCGGCAGAGCTCACCGTCATTCTCCAGGTTCTCATTCCTCTGACCTTTTCTTACTCAATCTCCAGGGAGAAACTTATAGAATTTGAGCTGCTGCTCAAAAAAGCATTCGCCCTGATCCTCTCTTCTGTTGTCCTGGCCACTGTTTATTTTATCGTCAGCTCCCAAACGAGAGTCTCCGCTGAAAACAGGCTCAATTACCTCATCTTGGGAATTCTGGCTATAATTCTTGGAGCGACACTCTTTCCACCGTTAAAAAAGCTTTTCCAAACCATTCTGGATAGGGCTTTTTACAAGCGAAGTTATGAATACCGCAAAACTCTGCTCTCCATAAGTAAAGAGCTCAGTCGAGAAAGGAATCTTCAAAAGCTCTCTAAATCTCTTTTGGAATTGATTGCTAATGCCCTCTCTCTCAAGTGCATTGCCCTTCTCTTACCCGATGACAATCAAAAAAACTCTTTCTTTATCCTGAAATCCAGGGGCAAATTGCCTTTTTCCGGAACAAAAATCACTTTTGATGACCAACTTTACCAAAACTTAACGGAAAGGGAGTTTCTTTCTTATTATTCCTTTGCTGAAAAAGAGGAGCTGCAAAGAAAGTTCGAAAAGCTTTCTTCTTCTGGCTTTTTCCATTACTTGCCCTTAAAAGTCGAGGATAAGCTTATCGGCTGTCTGGGAATGGGGAAAAAAGAAGATAACACTTTCCTCACCAGCGAAGACTGGGAAATTATGACAACCATATCTTCCCCAGTGGCTTTGGCTTTAGAAAATGCCTATCTTTACAGTCAGGCCAGAATAAGGGCTCTGGAACTGGAAAGGCTTAAAGACTACAGCGAGAACATTATTGAAAGTCTGACCGTGGGAGTGGCAGTGTTAGATCAGAAAGGAAAAATCATAGGATGGAATCGGGTGCTCGAAGATACTCTTTCCAGAAAAAAAGAAGAGGTCCTGAATAAAAACTTAATTAAGGTATTAGGACCTAAGAACTATTCAGCCCTCTTTCCTTCTGATACTCAAAAGGACTTCAGGCTCTTGAGCGAGATCACCCTGGATATCCTCCCCGGACAGAAAAAGATATTCGATATTGCCAAAACTCCTCTTTTAGATAACGAGATGAATCCATACGGCACAGTCGTCGTCTTTGATGATATAACAGAAAAGATATCGCTTCAGCAGCAGCTCCTCACTTCAGAAAAGCTGGCCTCGATCGGCCTCCTCTCGGCTGGAGTTGCTCATGAAATCAACACTCCCCTGACAGGAATCTCAAGCTATGTCCAAATACTCCAAAAGAAGCTTTCTAACTCTCGTCATTCTCAGATCCTGGGAAAGATTGAAGCCCAAACTGAAAGGGTGGCCAGAATAATCAAAAACCTGCTCAACTTTGCCCGGATGCCTTCAGAGTCCTCCTTTCATCAAGTAAACCTCAAGGAGAGTCTCGAGGAGATCATATCTCTGATTGAGTATAAATTAAAAACCATGAGCATAAACTTAGAGTTAAATCTTTCTCCTATGAAACCTCTGTGGGGAGAAGGAGAGAGGCTCCAGCAGGTCTTCATCAACATTATCCTCAATGCCATTGATGCCATGCCCAAAGGGGGTACCCTCAAAATCGAACTCAGCAAAATGAATAATGAGGCTATCATAAAAATAAAGGACACCGGAACCGGTATTAAAGATCAGCACTTGCCCCATATCTTTGATCCATTTTTTACCACAAAAGGGAGCGGAAAAGGGACTGGCCTTGGCTTGTCCATCAGCTATGCTATTATTCAAGAGCATGAAGGGCATATTGCTGCCGAAAGCGTGAGCGGAAAAGGTTCTACTTTCACGATTTATCTTCCTCTGGACTTAGATAAGAGAAAGTTGGATAAATTTACTGTTTCATAAATCAAGAAAATGACCCAAAAAGGAATAATTCATATTATCGACGACGAACCAATTATCCACGAAGTACTGGGTGATCTCTTATCCTCAGAAGGCTATGAGGTAGAAAACTCTTCAAGCGGGGAAGAAGCTCTTGATAAACATTCTTCCCAATCCTTTGAACTCGTTCTTCTGGATTTGCTCCTGCCTGGAATGGACGGAATAGAGGTCCTCAAAAATTTGAAAAAAATCAATCCAAACGCTGTAATTATCATAATCACAGCCTTCGCCTCAGTGGAATCAGCGATCTCTGCCATGAAAATCGGAGCATATGATTATATTCAGAAGCCCTTTAAGCACGACGAATTACTTATAACGGTAAAAAGAGCAATAGAACATAGAAAGCTTCAAGAAGAAAACATACGGTTAAAAGATGATCTCCAAAGAAAGTTCAGTTTTGCCAACATCATCGGAAAAAGCGAAGTCATGAAAAATGTATTCGAAACAGTTAAGGCCTCTGCCCCTACCCGAAGCACTATTTTGCTTCTAGGTGATAGCGGAACAGGTAAAGAGCTGGTTGCGAGAGCCATTCACCAAAACAGCGACCGGAAAAATTTCCGCTTCGTAGTCGTAAACAGCGGTTCTCTTCCCCCTGACCTGCTGGAAAGTCATCTTTTTGGCCACGTAAAGGGGGCCTTCACTGGAGCTGTGAGCAGCAAGAAGGGTCTTTTTGAAGCGGCCGAGAAAGGGACAATATTCTTTGATGAAATATCTTCCCTTAATATGGAAACTCAATCAAAATTGCTACGAGTTATGCAGGATAGAGAATTCATGAGATTAGGCGGGACAAAGACAATCAGGGTCGATGTTAGAATCATTGCCGCTACTAACGCAGATTTAGAAGAACAAATCAGTGAAAAGAAGTTTCGGGAAGACCTCTTCTACCGCTTGAACGTCATCAAAATAGAGCTACCACTGCTAAAAGAAAGAAAAGAGGATATTCCACTTCTGGTCAAACA
Source organism: uncultured Eubacteriales bacterium (assembly GCA_964448655.1). GTDB lineage: Bacteria > Acidobacteriota > Aminicenantia > Aminicenantales > Aminicenantaceae > SOIV01. The sequence goes on along the minus strand of CAYUXD010000116.1, from coordinate 2,213 downwards.
TTTTTTAGACACGTATGGTAAAGAAAATAAAAAAGAAATCCTGGGTATCACTGAAGACGTCATGGAGACACTTATAAATTACGATTGGCCAGGAAATATAAGAGAACTGGAAAACCTTATCGAGAGAGCTGTTGTTTTGACTAAGTCCAAACTCATCTCCAGAGAGAGCCTCCCTCCTTTCCTCCTTACTCCTCAAGAAGAGACCAGAGTAGTTACCTCCATAAACAACGAGCTCAATCTCAAGGAAAATATTCAAACATTCCAGAAAAAGTCTATCATCAGCGCCTTAAAGCAAGCAAAAGGAATACAGAAAAAAGCTGCTAACCTCTTAGGAGTTAAGCCCACCACTTTGAATGAGATGATCAAGAGGTTAAATATAGATATTTCGAATCTATAGTAGGAAAAAGGGGACAGGCTACTTTTTAAAGAGGTGGGTTTGATGAATCAAATCCTTGCATTAACTATAAATCATTGAATATATTTTAAAAGGTGGGCTTGATGAATCAAACTCCTACAAGATATAAAAAAGTAGCCTGTCCCCTTTAATTAAACCTTCCTGGTACAGCCTTATTCGGGTTTATTTTTATTTTCCTGGGCTTAGACTTCAATTCAAAATCAAATTCTTCGTTTTGCTCGTCAATTATTAGTCTCTTCTTGACTCTATTTCCATTCTCATTCCACTCTACCCATAAGGGGAAAACGAATAGCTCTTTTGGTTGGGTGATTCTTAATTTCAGAATGTATCCTCCCTCCCCTTTCAGGATAGAGTGAGAAACGCTGACCTCAGGGAGAACATAGGAATCAAACCAATTCCTGAAGAATACTGCCAGGTCTTTTCCTGATACCTCTTCAATCGTTTTGATGAAATCTTTCGTGCTTGCCGCACCGTACTTATGCCTTCTGAAAAATTCCTGTAATCCTTTAAAAAATGCTTCTTCGCCCAGGAGATCTCTAAGCATATTCAAGACTAAGGAAGCTTTGTCATAAATTATGGTCTGGTAAACTTCAGGATCATGATAGTTAAGGCGGGAGCCTAGAGTTATCGGTCCCCATATCGATTTTTCTCCAGTCCATTGAGAGAATTTCTTTAAAATAGGGGGAAATACTCCCTCACCACGTCTCTCGATTAAGTATAAAATGGCTGAAAACTGAGCTAATCCTTCGCTTAACCATTGATCATGATAGGTTTTCCATGTTACAGCTTGTCCCCACCACTGGTGAGCAATTTCATGGGCGATGAAAAATTCTTTCCAGCGAGAAAGATCAACAGGACTGCTTGTGTTTACGTATAAAGCTCCATTCTGAGCTCGGGGTAATTCATTAATAACAATAAAAGAGGCTGGGCTATGACCTCCACTTGCAGACCAGATTCTGCGGACAATACTTAGCTTTTCGTAAGGATAGGGGCCAAACTTGCTTTCATAGAATTGAATAATATTTTTGGCCTCCTCAATAAGCCCTTTTTTTTGAAAGCTGATTCCAGATGAGTAGAAATGTTGCAGTGGAAGAGACTCTGAATCCTCTTCCACCTTAGTAAATTTGCCGACAAGAAAAGAAAGATACTTAATAGGATATTTTGTTTCAAAGATATAAACAGAACTTCCTGTCTTTTCTATTTCCTCTACTCTTTCTACATCGTTCAATCTGGTTTTCTCTATCAATTCTCCATTGGAAATACATTGGTATTCAGGAGGGACAATTATTCTTAAACGAGCCTTAAAATAATCATCACCAGGAGGAGAGGGATACCAGAAAGCGCTTCGACTAAAAAGATAAGTCTCGGATTTAGGAGCCATATAGCTGAGGTTCTCATCAAACTGAAGCCCGGCGATGACATCCGTTACCTGCTTGGGAGGGACAAGCTTTCCCCTGTAATATATCTCTATGGAGTAAGGCTTATTTTCGGGAGGAGGATGGATAAAATAAACATAAAGAGACTCCCTCAATCTATCTTGGCTGTAAATCAACGCCCGCTTTTCCTCATCATAAATACGAAGAATATCTAACTCAGGATTAAGCTTGAGCATAATTTTTTCGAGAGAATCAACTCTAGACTCCACTTCAATTTTTGCTCTCCCTGAGATATAAAATTGTTGAGGTTTAAAGTCGATTTCAATTTTGTAGCTTTTAACTTCAAACATCTCGATAAAAGATATAAAAATTTTCTTTTCTCTCCCACCCTTGTGGGGCGAGTAAAGGTTGATGATTTTATC
>CAYUXD010000115.1:0-7398 GCA_964448655.1 uncultured Eubacteriales bacterium | reverse complement strand
GGGTGGACCAATAAGGCTCCAACCCTAAATCAAAGTATATCATAGTTTCATTGGTGCCCTCAACTTTCGCCAGTCGCCCTTTGAGTGCCTGACAAAATTCAAGGGGTTTCTGTTCTGAGCCGAGAAGATCTGTTGCGTTTTGACAGATTCCGGAAAACTTCTCAAGAGACGCATTAGAAATTTCTGCTGATTTTTCAGCCACAAGTGTTCTGCCCATCTTTGCCCAATAACTTTTATACTCAATGCTCAGCTCAATAGAGCAATGGTGTTTTATTTGTTGGGATGTTGGGAGAGTTAATCCCTGCGGTGAATTGTCAGGCTGGATATAACAAAAAAGGTCTTCGGCGCCCTTCTCCCGGCCAAAAAGTTCAACCTCGGCAGCTATTTCAAAGCCAGATATGCCCGGTCTTAGGATATGATTTAGCTTTTTAAAGCTTTCTTTGGCAATGTTTGAAGCTTCATTTATGAAGTTTAATTCGCATTCACTTTTTATTGCCCTTGAATATTCAAATTCATCGGTGACATCTAAAAACTCCCAATTCAATTGATTTTGGAAAAGTTCAAAGTCAGGGTAAGGGAGAGCCCTGGTATGAATCAACCCTATTTTTTTTTCAGACAGGTCAATCGATTTCAGATACTTAAGGCACTCCTCTCCCATGGAATTTGTGCAGACTATGTCTTCTACCCAAGTAATCGTTCTGAACCAAGGCATGTTTCTGCAGGCATGAGTTGTAAATAATCTTGGTGATCCAGATAAGGGCATGATGAAAATTCCAGTATCGGCGTAAGGGATGAAGTTTGTCAAATAAGAAAGATTTGAGGATTGATTGGCATCCCCATAGATTAGGACAGCATCTAGCTTTTTCGACGACATGAAATTTTTAACCTTATCGATTCTTGATTGGAACTCTTCCTGGGGAAGTTCTCTTTTATCCCAGAGAATTAATCCTCTCTTCAACGGAAAATCACCTCCATTCGAGACTCAGTGAACTGATATTAATTTACGCTCAGACTGACTTAAGCGCTTACCACCATTTTCAGTAATCAGTACAGGATCACCTAAAACGATGTAGCCCGAGATTGGCAAAAAAGTATTGGGATGGATCATGATGACCATATTTTCTTCGAGTTCATAGTCGTTACCTTCTGCAATCAAGGGGTCTTCATCGATGTATAATCCTATTCCGTGTCCTCGTCCTCTCGTATATTTTTCTGTGACATACTCGCCAAAACCCTCACGGCGAAAGACGTCATTTTGAATCCTGGCCAAATCTGAGGCTGTCATTCCTGGGCGGACATCTTCGATTCCTTTTTGCTGTGCCTTAAAAAGGATATCGTGAGCCTTTTGTCTTTCCGGAGATATCTTACCGATGACAACAGACCGGCAGATCTGGGCAAAATAGCCATCAAACTGGGGTGAAATCTCAGTAAGAAAGAGATCTCCCTGATCAATGGTCTTATCATAAGGCGGATGCATGGCCCGGCTTTCTCCTTGGCTGGAAGTTAGAAGCTGAAAATTGTCTTCCCCTTGGGATTGACGGATCTTATACTCCGTCAGAGCGACAATTTCATATTCTTTCATTCCCGGCTTCAGGTTTTCGATTAAATATCCAAAAGCTGAATCTGCAATTTGGGCAGCTTTTTCGATTCTCTGGATTTCAGCTTCTGATTTTATGGCCCTGATTTTGTGAACAAGAGGAGTTACATTCACAAGTTTGACGTTTGGAAAAGTTTTTTTTATCTGGATGATTAGATTTATCGGGGTATATTCCCAACCAGCCACGCCCACTCTCTTTTGAATGCGCATTTTCTTTGAAATTTCAACGGCTTTTGATAAGTCTCCGTCAAATGAAAGGATACTTTTCACCCAGGAAGTTGATTTCGCTCTTCTCATTTCCGTGCCGATCGGAAGGAGCAGCATCCCGTCGCCTTTCGAGCTGAAGAAGGCTAAGGCATCTGGTTCTAACGGATTAAAATTGGTAAAGTAACGGAGGTTTTCTCTCCGTAGCATATTGGAATAGATCAATATACCCTCAAGTTTTTCTTGTTCCATGATTTGAATTAATCCATTCAACCTTGTTTCAAACTCCTTTGGACTGTTGTTGCTTTCCATTCTATTTATGCCCTTTGAAAGTATTTAATTTTAAGGAATTAGTGTTTTTTAAATTCTTCTTCCAGTTCAGGTATTAATCCGCCCTTTTCCATTCGTTCGATTAAAAATTTCGGCGTCGGCGAAACTATCAAAATCTCTCCGGTTTGGATAATTTTTGCTACTCCCTTTTCTAAGTCAACTTCAACTTCATCTCCTATGGAGAGCTTCTCGGATATGCCTTTACACTCCATGATAGGCAGGCCAATGTTAATACAGTTGCGGTAAAAAATCCTGGCGAAGAATTCGGCTAATATAAGTTTTACACCAACAGCTTTTAAAGCAACGGGTGCCCATTCTCTGCTCGAAGAGCAACCAAAATTTTTTCCTCCAACAAGAATTCCTCCAGGTTTCATTTTATCCACAAATTCAGGATCAACACCCTTAAAAGCCACCTTTCCCAATTCTTCTGGCTTGGAAGAGGTAACATAGGCTGAGGAAGTAATCATTTCAGTCGCAATATGGTCCCCAAATTTTGCCAGCACTTTTGATTTAATGATCATTTTCTATTTCCTTGTATCAAATTTACCTGACTGAATATAAAGGCTTTGATTCCTTTTCTATTGCGTTTATCTTAATTTGATTCTATTTTGCTTTTATTTAAATAAAGCCAAAGACTATTCAGTCTATTTCTCTGGGGTCAGTGATTTTTCCTTTTATGGCTGAGGCTGCTGTCGTGGCAGCTGAAGCCAGATATATATTGGCTGAAGTATGTCCCATTCTACCTTGATTGTTTCTGGATCCTGTACTGACACAGACTTCGTTTTCTCCTAAAACTCCCATGCCCCCGCCACCACAGGCGCCGCAGTTGGAATTGGTTATCATTGCCCCGGCATCAATAAGAGTTGTTATGATGCCTTCGTCCAGAGCCTGTTTGTAGATCTTGTTAGAAGCAGGGGTTACGATTAACATAACATCTGGATGCACTTTATAGTGTTTAAGAAATTGAGCGGCGGCTCGCAGATCCTCCATTCTTCCCCCTGTGCAGGTTCCGATAAAAGCTTGATCAATCTTAATATCCTTCACCTCTCTTGCCTTTTTGACATTGTCCATACTGTGGGGGCAGGCAATCTGAGGTTCCAGCTGTGAAACATCAAGGTCGAAAACCTTGGCGTAATTTGCATCAGGATCACTTTTTTCAACTTTCCCTGGAGAATCTATTTTATTCTTGAGATAGTCTAATGTTTTTTCGTCCGGGCTGATAATGCCGTTTTTTGCCCCTGCATCCACGACCATATTGCATAGACACATCCTGCTATCCATGCTGAGCTGTTCGATGGCTGATCCCTCAAATTCCATAGTTTTATAAGTTGCTCCGTCTATGCCTATCATGCCAAAAATTTTTAAAATCAGATCCTTACCAAAGACCATATCTTGAAGAGGGCCTTCCAGATTGAATTTTAAAGCCTCTGGAATCCGAAACCATAAATTGCCCTTAGCGAATATCCAGGCCATTTCTGTAGAGCCCACGGCCGTGGCAAAGGCCCCGAAAGCTCCCTGCGTTACTGTGTGAGAGTCAGCACCCACTATAGTTAATCCTGGCTTGACATAGCCCTCCTCAGGCATGATTTGATGGCAGATTCCTTTGCCTAAATAATAATTCTTCAGGCCGTGTTTGCGGACGAAATTTCTCGTCTCGAGGATGCAGTTGGCAGAATAGATATTACTGGGGGGAACAGCATGATCTCCCACAACAACGACTTTTTCTTTATTCCAAATTTCAGTTTCGAGCTTTTCGAAGTTTTTAAAGAATCCAGGGCCGGCTTTCTCATGAATCAAAGCCAGGTCAACTGCGGCTTCTATAATTTCTCCTGGCTTAACTTTATCTTTCCCTGAAGCCCGAGCAAGGATTTTTTCTGTAATATTCATGATTTTTCTCCGGTTTATATAAAAGCAGTTTTAACTATTTGCTCTCCTTTTGTTAAAGATTGCCAAAAAATAAACAACCGAACATTTGAAGCTATTCTATGGTAGAAAAAATTCCGCCCTTCAATAATATTTGGAATATATCATCATCTATCGGGTCAATATTGATATTTGTTTCCGTAGATAAGTTTTTTATCTTGGATTGTTTTAAGTCGATTTCTAAAACATCCCCTGGGCTGCACAAGGAGATAGCGTCTTTACTGATGAGAACAGGAAGCCCTGTGGCTATTGCATTTCGGAAAAAAGTTCGAGCAAAACTTTTGGCGATTATGGCACCCACTTTTAAATGTTTCAGGGTCGTGGGAGCAATTTCTCTGGCCGACCCGCATCCGAAATTCTCACCTGCAACGAGTATATCATTCTCTTGAATATTTTTAGCAAAATCGTTGTCCACAGGCTCCAAGCAATATTGACTCATCTCATCCAGTGGGAGATTTTCGTATTTTCCGGGTGTAATAACGTCCGTATTGATATTGTCACCGAATTTCCATATTCTTCCTTTTATTTTCTCTTCCATAGATTCTCTGCCTTTAAAAGTTCCTGGGGTCAGTGATTTTTCCGGTTAGGGCTGAGGCGGCTACAGTAGCCGGGGAGGCAAGGAAGATTTGGGCCTCATAACTCCCCATCCTGCCCTTGAAATTACGGTTTGAAGTCGAAATGCACTTTTCCCCGGGAGCAAGGATGCCCATATGGAGCCCCATGCATGGTCCACAGCCCACGTTGCCAATGATAGCTCCTGCTTTTATTAGAGTTTCAATAATTCCCTCTTTCATTGCCCGCAGATAGATATCCCAGGATGCCGGTATAACAAGAAATCTGGTGAAGCGGTTAACCTGCCTGCCCTCAACAATTTCGGCCGCGATCCTCAGATCCTCAAGACGGCCGTTGCTGCAAGTCCCGATAAAAGCTTGATCCACTTCTATCCCTTCACACTGAGATACAGGTTGGACGTTTTCTACAGAATGAGGCAAAGCTATTTGAGGTTCTAGTCGAGAAATATCTACAGGAAAAACAGATTCATATTCTGCATCAGAATCGCTTTTAAAAGGAGATAAATTTTGGATGCCGAGATTTTTTAAGAATTGAAGAGTTGTCTCATCCGCTTCAAAAAGTCCAAATTTAGCTCCCAATTCGATGGTCATATTGGATACCGCCATTCGGCTGTCCATGGACAAATTTTTTGCGCCTTCTCCCTCAAACTCAATAGACCTGTAGTTAGCAACATTCATCCCATGCTTTCCTGCAATTTTTAAGATTATATCTTTAGACATGACTCGGTCCGGAAGAACTCCTGAAAGGTCAAATTTTATAGTTGAAGGAATTTTGAACCAGATTTCCCCCCTCGCAAATAAAAAAGCGATCTCGGTAAAGCCAAAGCTAGTACTGGCTGCACAAAAAGCGCCGTAAGTTACTATATGAGAGTCGATTCCAGCCACGAGCATACCAGGCTGAATGAAGCCTTTTTCGGCAGCTATCTGGTTAGAGATGCCGCAATTCTCGCCAAAGTAATTTTTTAATCCCAGTTCCTTAACAATGCCACGCATGTGTTTCAGGCGAGCGGCGACACGCTCGTTCTGGGGAGGGACATTATGATCTAAAGCAACAAGTATCTTTGATGAATCCCAAACTTTGTTTATACCTCTTTGCTTGAGTATATTGTAAACTGAATCCAATCCATCATGGGCCACAATAAGATCAACTTTGGCAGTGACATAGTCACCCGCCTTCGCATCTTGTCCGGATGCACGGGATAAGATTTTCTCAGCTATTGTTTTTCCCATGAGCTTTTTTTGCATTTTCTTTGTATAATGTATTTTTTATGCGATAAAATCAAATATGTCAAGCCCCTATTTTTTTTTACCAAATTGAAATGGAAACAATCAAATTTTTTTTTAGAAATATTCTCTGTTTAGAGATGGCACTCAAATAATCAAATGCTTCAGAATATTTTTTGAGGCCTAGAAATAAATAGTTCTATTCTAATTCTAAGTAATAGTTGAAATTAATTCGTTCAAAAGAGCCAAGGATTTTGCGTTTCAAGTGGTTCGTTATCAATTTGAAAGATTGATACTGGAGATAAAGTATTAGATAGTAAAAACCTTTTGATCGGACCGAATAGATTAAATTTTTTAAATAATCCTGAGCATTGACAGGATAAATCTTTTTGTATAATGTATACAAATATCATATTTGCGTTGCTGCGAGAACTTAGAAATTCACATCTTTATTGTATTTTGGAAGAAGGTAAGCAATAAGCGTAAAACATAACCTCGAGGAGATAATCGCTTAAGTTTGATTTATCATCTTTTAAGTTGTCAAAGTCACCGAATCAAGAGGTGCTGTTTATTAAAGGACAATTCTTTTCAGGAGGTTAAAATGATAAAGAACTTCTTTAAAAAGAGAACAAATTATATCATTTTGTTGCTCAGTCTTTCTTTTTTTTCTTATTCTTCAGGCCCAAGTGCTTCAACATTTGTCGAATCTCATCCTGAAAAAGCAAGTTTGATTGATCATAGCAGTCAGCATTTGGGATTTCCGGTTAAGGATGTCGACCATTCTGATCCCTGGGTGTTCGCCCGGACTACTCCGCAAACGAAGCTCTCTCAAGAAATCATCGAGGAATTAAACCTGTTATTCCCTGGTGATAACACTATAAAAAAGATTGGGAAGGTTCACAGTTGGGTAAGAGGAAATTTTGAAAAGTATAGAGGTGGCGGTAGAATGGTTGCTAAACAGAGCGCACAACAGATATTTGAGGGCCGAAAGCTTTCTGGCTGCAATGATTGGGGGCTTCTTCAAACAGCGATCTTAAGAAGTTTAAAATATCCCGTAGTCTTCATGAACGCTGCCAACATTCAATGGGCGAAGAAATACAGAAAGAATCTTTCTGAAGGTTTTACCGGGCATACTTTTTTAGAAATTTATGTCAAAGAACGATGGATTTTAATGGATTCAACATCTGGTCATTATATCGACGATTACGACTTCAGCGATCCTGTTCTTCATATTCACCAAGAGAGAGGAGGTTTTTTTGTCTACCAGAAAGGATTAGACCAATGGAGCATGGGAGTGAAAAGTATTGAAGATAATGAAAAAATAATGACTGAGTTTGCCCTCAATTACCCTCTTGAAAAAATTTTAATCAAAAAAAAAGAAGTGAAAAGGCTTATTAGCGCTACGAAGTAATATTTTCTTGCGATTAGCCGCTAAATTGTATGGTCTGCCATTATGGATTCCGCAGTAGTTCCCTTTCGATAAAATACGAGGAACTTACCTCTATGGAAATTTGTTGTTCTATAAAAAAGCCCTTTTTAATCTCCAAA
>CAYUXD010000114.1:0-7427 GCA_964448655.1 uncultured Eubacteriales bacterium | reverse complement strand
TGAGGAATGATAAAGTATCAGGTTGCTGAGAAAAGGGCCACTTCCTTCTTGAGGAACGATGACGTCGGTTTCGAATGAGGTGAAATCTTTTGCTGTTTTGCTTTTGAGCAGGAAGAAGAGCTTAAAATTCCCTGAGATGGCCGGCAGGACATCCTGAATAGCGAAAAGCTGGCGTTCATGCTGCTTGTATTGTTCCGGAGTGACCTGGATAGAAATCTCCTCTTCTTTTTCCAGGACAAGGTTTCCCTGGATATCTTCAATCCTTAGGTTAAGCTGAAAAGTAGAATAATATTTTCCTTGGTAAGAGGCGAAATTGATCTTTTTCGGCTCCAGAGTCCAATGGATATAAAATTGATCACCATTCTTGAAGACTTTAACCTTGGAGCTGCTCTGCACAAAATTATGCGTGTAGTCTACGTCGATATGGTCTTTGTAGTATAAAAAGGAGCGAGCATAGGCATCCGAGAATTTTTTCTCTGCCAGAGAATAGGCGTTGGAAATAATGATATTTGAGGAAGAGGAACTCATCCCAAAAGTTGAATCTCCTGGAAGATAAGTGAGAGATGCACTGGCTAGTTCTCCTGATATTGCTTTCATTGCCTGGTAGGCAGTCGTTCGAGTCAACGTCTGGGCCCCTGAGGGTATGACCAGCTTTTCCGGCCCTTCTATCCCAGGATAGTAAAGGCGGTACTCACCCAATCCTTGAGGCTGATAGAAGATTAGATAAAAATAGGGAGGAAGGCCATACTCCTGCTCTCCTTTGTAATACCATAGTTCAAGGGGCCAAAGCTCGGAGCTCGTCGCATAAATGTGTCTTTCAAGAGGGGGACCAAGAAGAAGATAAAAATGGCCTCTTTCAGTCTGACTGCCCTTTTTTGAAGTTCCATGGCCAAAATTGAGATCCGCAAAACCAACTCGCTTCATGTACTCTTTTAAAAATTCATTTTCGCTTGTCTCAGGCAGAGGGTCGCGTCTTTTCCAAAAAAGCTGGATAAATTTGTTTCTTTCCTGCCTTGTCTTCAGTTTAAAAAAAACTTCTTTTTCTGTTTTGGTGATAATGGGATCCACAAGCTCCAGCCAGTTCTTATGTTCTGGCAACAGTTTTTCTTCAAGTGTAAGATGCAGAGCAATGAGGAGGAAGATAAAAAAGAAAATAAAATTCTTCTTCATGCTTAAACTCTTCTCTACTACTTAAAAATAGCACAAGCATGAAAGAGTTTCAAATTTCTTACTGCCACGTGTAGCATAAGACATTGCGAATAGAATATAGTTGTAGGGGCTTGATTCATCAAGCCCACCTTTTATACTGAACACTGATGCTCAACTAGGAAAACACTAAGCAACGATAGCTAACGGCTTATTATGCGGTAAAAAATAAAGAAAAATTAAAAATTTTTTGAATCTCTTTTTAGATTGATCTATAGCTTGATTTATAATACTTTCTTTAATTATAATACTATAAATTGATAAGTGAGGAGGAGGGATTCAAATATTTGGAGAATCCAAATTTTTGAACTATTGAGGCGCTTTTTATCAACAAGAACAAAATGTATCTTACTGATAAAAAAAGGATTATCAATTTAGATATATTGGCATGAAATTCGCTAGTTATAATTATGTTGATTAACGATTAATTTTGCTAATTCCCTATGATCGTTACATCGCTCAAGAGTATAGATTCATAGTATATTTTTTTGGGTTCAATATATGTGGGCTTGATGAATCAAGCCCCTACAGAGTTTTCTTTAATTAAATTCTATTTTAGAGGGAGGTGATAATCGAAGAGAGAGATAGAAAACAAAGATGAAAAGAATAATGGGAGAATGAAGACGAAATAAAAAAGAAAAGGAGAAAAGAATGAAATTCAAAACTCTCGCATCTCTTTTAGCACTCCTCCTTGTAGCTTTACCCCTCGCTTATTCTCAGTCCAAAGACACAGGTGCTGTTGTCGGAACAACGTTTGATGAAGAAAAAGCTCCGCTTCCTGGTGTTACAGTAACACTGTCAAGCCCTCAATTAATGGGTGCTCGAACAGCAATCACTAGAGCGGATGGTTCGTTCAGATTTCCCGCTCTCCCTCCAGGTGATTATGTAGTTACAGCTGAGCTTCCAGGATTTACAACAGTTCGCCGCGAGAATGTCAGAGTCTCGACCACAGTCAGATTAACCATTGACTTTACCATGAAGCTTGCCACTATCGAAGAAGAAGTTACGGTCATCGCGGAATCGCCCACGGTTGATATAAAATCAAGCGAGACTGCTTCGGTGAGTCTGGGTGATGACCTTTTGAGAAATATCCCCTTCAGCAACTTCGCCATGGATATTCTCGGTCTAGCTCCAGGAGTTACTGGTGATGTGGCTTATGGCTCATCAGATAGTACAGGAATTGCCTATCAGATGGATGGAGTTGACGTTTCTGATCCGGAGGCAGGTTCAGCCTGGGTTTTTATGGATCCCCATATTATCGAGGAAGCCAAGATTATGGGAATCGGCGCACCTGCTGAATACGGAAATTTTACCGGCATTATTTTCAATCTGGTTACCAAATCTGGAGGAAATGAGTTTTCCGGACATTTCGAAGGCGATTTCCAGGGCAAATTGGAAGCTAAGCCTAAAGGATTATGGGGGACAGAGAACAATCAAGCCTATATTGATGATTTTCCAGGTCTCTCATCGCCGGCGCGGGAACTCTGGGAAATTGGTGCTCATCTGGGCGGTCCTATCGTGAAAGATAAGGTCTGGTTTTACCTTGGAGCTCACTACTTCCGTCGCAAAGATTATGTTACCGGCTTTCCCGAACCAGTTGACTACAAGATGCCCAGAGGCTTCGTCAAGATTAATGCCCAGTTGTCGCCATCGACGAGCATCATGACCTTCTTTGAGTACGATGCCTATGATGGCATAAACCGAGGCTCAGGTGCCGACGTTTCGCCAGAAGCATGTGTAAACCAAGAGTCACCTGATAAGGTAGGGAACTTCAGCCTGACACAAATCATCACCCCCAAAACATTTTTTGACTTGAAAGCAGCTTTCTTTGTCGGGTATTACTACCTGGAACCTGAAGTTGGGCGTGATATAAGTGCTCATGTGAATGATACCCCTGGAGTAACTATTAGGAAAACTGGAAGCTCAGGCTGGTTCTATCTTGCTGACAGAGCCAGATACCAGGCCAATGCCAACATAACTCATTATGCCGAAGATTTCATCCAGGGCAACCACGATTTTAAATTCGGAGTGGAATTCGAGTACGGAAAAGTAAGGAGCAGATCCGGCTATACAGGTCCCAATCACTGGTACTATCATGATTTATACGGAGTTGGCTACTATGGCTATACTTATAATGGACCTTACCTTGCTTATCAGTACGAAGGCTACGATACGAACTCACGCTATACAAGAATCGAAGAGTTTGTTCAAGATTCATGGAAAGTATCAGACCGGTTGAACCTCAACATTGGCCTGCGCCTCAGCCATTTCAGGGGAACTGTAAAAGGAGTAAAAGGTGCAGTTTACAGCAACTTCCGGTTTGCCCCTCGAATTGGTTTCACCTATGATATTCTCGGCGACAAAACCACAATCCTTAAAGCTCACTTCGGCCAGTTCACAGAAGCCATGCTTACCGCTTACCATGACCGTTTAAACCCGGATTCTGCTTTCTCTGATTATGTTGGCTACTACTTTGAGCCTCCTCCAGGTGATAATCAATGGCATGAAATGTTCAGAGTTGTACACGAGTCACTTTATACTTTTGATCCTGATATCAAGCACCCGTACATGAATCAGTTTACAGCCAGTATTGAAAGGGAACTTTTCAGAGACGCATCCTTATCAGTAACTTACATTTATCGTGATTGGAAAAACATAATTGGACCGATTGACATTTTAGCTATATGGTCCCCTGTAGTTGTAAATGATCCTGAAAATCCTGCTACGACTTACACGATCTATGAGCAAACGAATCCTGATGAACACGAATACGTCATCAAAAATATCAAGGAAGGTGATCCAGGGATAGGCAGTAATATTCCCTACCGTAGATACTGGGGTTTTGAGTTCATGTTCAACAAGCGTTTTTCAAACAAGTGGCAACTTCTGGCTTCGTATGTTTACAGCAAGGCATACGGAACTACTAACAACGAATTCGCCGACGATATTGGCTGGGGTGGTGATGTTGAAAGTCCCAATTTCTGGATAAACGCAGACGGCAATTCTACATATGATCCGACTCACATGCTCAAGTTGCAGGGAACATATGTTCTTCCTTTTGGAGTTTACCTGACAGGCTATTTCCGGGCGATAACGGGTAATGCCTGGACAAGACGGATCCGAAGTCGTCCACTAGACCAGGGAAGAGTGACTTTCTTTACAGAAACGCGCGGTTCCAACCATTATCCTATTTCGAAAATTCTTGATTTGAGGCTGGAGAAGACGTTCATGCTTGCCGAGAAGTTCCGCTTGGGCTTGATGGTTGATGTCTTTAACGTGTTCAATGATGACACAATCACCTCCTGGGGAACCAGGATAGATTATGATTGGCAGCTACCTCCACCAGCAACAGCTACCGATGAATATTATTCCTCTACAGATGGTCATAACCTCCTCGGAATCACGCGAGCCAGACAGGCAAGACTGGGTATACGCTTGATGTTCTGATTCAAGTTCAAAGCGCAATTAAAGAGGGTGGCGAGTTTTTTATCGCCACCCTTTTTTTTATTCAATCCCGAAGCCATTGCGATAAAGGAAGTTACATTTCTTATTACCGGGGCGAGTTAAAATTGTCATTGCGATCGACCGAAGGGAGCGCGGCAATCTGTCATTGCGGGCGAAGCGTGGCAATCTAATACAATAAAATTCAATCCTTTCAAACTTTATGGTAAAATTCTAATAAAGGAATGAAGAAAAAAAGATTTTTTGCCTTTGCCTTAGCTTTCATTCTTATCATTTTTGTTGCCGCAATAATTTTTTTCTTGAGACTACAAAAAGATGAATTTTCACGCCTAAAGGGAAAAAAAGATTTTAACTTTATACTCATAACCGTAGATACTCTTCGCGCGGACAGGATTGGCTGTTATGGATTTGCCAATATCGAAACTCCTTACATGGATCTTTTTGCTTCCCGTGGTGTAAAATTCGAAAGGTGCATATCCTCGACTCCTCTGACATTGCCTTCCCACACGTCTCTTTTGACAGGGACGCAGCCAGCTTTTCACGGAGTCAGAGACAACGGAGGATTTCTCGTCCCCCAGGAGATCACCACTCTTGCCGAACTCTTTAAGCAAGAGGATTACAAGACCTCCGCTTTTGTCGCGGCTTATGTTCTCGATTCCAAATGGGGGCTTAATCAGGGTTTTGATTATTACTTTGACCGGTTTGATTTGAGCCGATACAAAACGATCTCTCTGGGGAATGTCCAGCGCAGAGGGGATGAAGTCATCGATGAAGCCCTAATCTGGCTTGAAGATAATAAACAGGATAATTTTTTCACCTGGATTCATCTCTATGACCCCCATACTCCTTATGAGCCACCCTCTCCCTACAAAGAACAGTATCCCCAGAGACCTTACATAGGTGAGATTGCCTACACGGATTCTCAGCTGGGAAGGTTGTGGCAGTATCTTGAAGAGAACAATCTTATCGAGAATACTATCCTTGTTTTTGCTGCTGACCACGGTGAAAGTCTTGGTGAGCATCAGGAAGGAACGCACGGATTTTTTATCTATCAAGAAGGGGTGCATGTTCCATTGATTTTTGTCACACCTTTTGAAAAATTGCAGGGCTTAAGCCGGTCTTCAGTCGTCTCTCTTATTGATGTCATGCCTACAATTCTGGATATGGTCGACATTCCTCTTCCTCCACAAATTCAAGGGGAAAGTCTTGTTCCGCTTTTTTTTAAGGAAAATAATCCGGGAAAGAGTTTTGCTTATTCTGAAACATACTATCCTCGATTCCATTACGGCTGGAGTGATCTTAAAGGAATCCAGGATTCAAGGTTTAAATTGATTATTGCTCCCGATGTAGAACTTTATGATTTGGAAAATGACCCGGAGGAGAAAGACAATTTAGCTTCAACTCACAAAGAGGAGCTGAAGAGGCTCCAAACTTTGGCCGAGAGATATATCAAAGACACGAGCGAGAATGCATTCCAACTTGATTATCGCCATATGGATGAGGAAACGCGCCAGAAACTCGCTGCTCTGGGGTACGTTGGTTCTTTTACCGATTCGTCTAAATTAGAAGGAAAAGAATTAGCTAATCCAAGGGATAAAATTGGAGTGTTTAACCGCCTTTCCGGGGCGCGGGAACTGGGCCTTGAGGGAAAATTCGAGCCTGCGGTTAAAATGATCAATGAGATAATCAAGGAGGATCCTGATATAATTGATGCCTACTTTACCCTGGGGAATTTATACTTTAAGGAACATAAGTTTGAGAAAGCTTTAGAGTATTTTTTTGAGGTTTTGGATAAAAAGCCTGATGATGCTTTCACTGTTATCAATATCGCCAATTCCTATATCAGCATGGGAGACCTTGAAGAGGCGGAAAAATTTGTTTTGAGCCTTATTGAATCCATACCGCCAGATTCCCAGGTTTATTTTATACTGGGAAATATATATAACACCCAGGAGAAACACGATGAGGCCATCCATTATTACCAGAAATGTATGGAGCTCAACCCTTATTCGGCCTCTGCCTATAGTGCTCTGGCAGGAATTTATGTCAATCAAGAGAAAATAGAAGAAGCAGAAAAGTATCTTAGAAAAGCAATGGACCTCAATCCCAAACTGCAGAATGTTCATTACAATTTAGCTCAGCTCCATGAGAAAAAAGGGGACTTGATCCAGGCTGCTGAAGAGTATAAGACGGAATTGGACAACATTCCCCATAATTTTAGAGCCAGCTTCAATCTTTCTCGAGTTTACAGGCTTTTGGGCCAGCAAGAAGAGGAGCTTCAGTACCTGAAAAAGACAATCGAGATAGCTCCCCGTTTCCCTCTGAGTTATTTTTATCTTGGCCGGATATACCTCAATCGTGGCCAGAATTTCGCCGAAGCTGTTTCGTTGGTCAAGAAAGGAATAGAATTAAAACCGGATAAGAAAGACCTTCCTTTGGGTTACTTCCTTCTCTCGGATCTTTACAACCGCCTCGGGAATGCGTCCTTGTCTTCGGAATATCTGAAAAAAGGCCAGGAGCTTGTTCAAGCAAACTCCCGCAACCGCTAATTTCTCATCTTATTTTTGCAGGCATCTTATTTGATTGTAGGGGCTTAATTTATCTGTAGGGGCTTGATTTATCAAGCCCACATTTTTGATCCTATAAATAAAACGGTGGATTTGATTAATCAAACCCATGTTTTTTATTTAGAGATTTGATTTATTTGTAGGGGCTTGATTCATCAAGCCCACCTTTAACAAATCATTGCGAAAAAGTAT
>CAYUXD010000113.1:0-7476 GCA_964448655.1 uncultured Eubacteriales bacterium | reverse complement strand
TATTCAATAAAGATGAATTTAACTATCTTATAAGACGTCATCTCAAGATACATCTGAAAAACTTTGGTCTCTTGTTGGATTTAGTTCTCAGCCCCCTTAAGTCCCTTATTGTCAACTATGTTTCAACCAATGTAGCTAAAGTGGGCACTATTCCTGTGGATTTAAGTCATGGAAAAAGACTGGCTATGGAGAAATGTCAGGAATATCTAAAAAAAGGAAAAGCGATCATCACGCTTCAAGGCCTGGGTCGGGTGATGAAAAAGAATCCCAATCCTTACGTAGGTTATTTCAAGAGAGGAGCTTCCATCCTTTCCTATAATATGTATAAAGAGGAAGGAATCTCTGTTCCTGTAACTCCCATAGCCATGCTCGGAACTCAGGTTCCTTTTCTAGTTCCGGCTAAGATTAAAGTCAAAATAGGGGAGCCCATGTACATCACTGATTATTTAGCGGGGGAATTTGCAGAAACTGTGGATAAATTCAGAGAAGCCCTGGAGAAAAGAGTAAAAGCTCTTATCTTAGATATTATATTCTTGGGATCAAACTTATAAAACTTTAATAATTCTAACCTGTTTGTCTTTTCCTTGATAACTCAGTAGTTGTAGCTGGGGTCAGGTCTTGTTTTTGCCTTTACTCATACAAACGCAATTTAATTTGTGGGGTCAGGCCTTGCCATCGGGGAGAGATGCTTTCCTACGTCTTGTCCCTATGGCATTCCGTTGGATAAGGCCTGACCCCGAGGATTAACGGGCGACCACGCTCTTTTAATAAATGGGCAGGGGAGCGTGGCAATCTCATCCTGATGATAGGAGATATCTATGAGGCTTTCATCCTTGCAGTGAGATTTTAATGCGTTTATATGAAATTCTTGATCTTTTTTGAGACAGGCAAAAAGCAAGACCTGGCCTCAACCAGGCTATTTCCCAAAACCTTTATCCTTCTCCTCCGTACCTGGAGAGGACATCAGAGTTGATCTTAAGGAAAAGGTCGTATTTTATCTTAACTTTCTTCTCTTCTCTTAATTTGGACATATAAGATTGGAAGAATTTGTTCTTTTTTGCCCCCAACAAATTTTCCTTTTCTGTTTCCTTATTTTTCTCAAGGTCTTCTCGGGTCACTTCTTTCCTATCCAGTATTTTAATCAGGGCATAACCTTCTTCAAACTCGACGGGTTCGCTTCCCTCATTTAAAGGAAGAGAAAAAGCGAGCTCGTCGATTTTCGCATTTTCTCCGATAACGCTTAAATACTGTCCCCGTTTGTGCTCATTGGCAGTGTTGAATTCAAGGCCATGTTTTTTGGCCAAGCCCTCAAGGCTTGCTTCTTTGAGTTCTGCCTTGACATTTTTCATTTTATCCAAGGCCTTCTCTTTCTTCCTTAAAGATACGAATTCCTGTTTGACTTCCTCTTCCACTTCCTCAAAGTTTGCCTGGCGGGGAAGTTCAACTTTTTCGAGTTGGGCAACTCCCACACCTTTGTAGGTATAGATAGGGGAAGATATTTCCTTTTCTTTTAGTTCGAAAAGAGTAGTGCTTATAGTGCCGGCAGAGTCAATGTCTTCTATGGTCTCTCCCTTCTTGAGAAGGCCCGTATTTTTTAATTCAAAGCCGATTATTGGAGCGGCTGCGCCAAGGCTTTTCTCTTTTCTTGCCCTTTTTTCTAACCTGTTGATTCTCTCTTCAGCCAACTCTCTAGCTTTCTGGTCTGTGAGGGTACTTTTTATTCTTTCTCGAACTTCTTCAAGCGGCTTTATCTTCGAAGGCTTTTTTTCCGTGACTTTAAGGATAGAAATTCCCTCTTCAAGTTCTACAGCGCCAGATGTTTCCCCCTCAGAAAGTTTCTCAATTTCTGTCTTCTCCCTAGAGGATAATGTTTGCCACTCATAAAGACCCCAGTCCCCGCCGTTATTTGCTTTATTATCCTTGGAATGCTTTTTTGCTAAATTACCGAAATCTTCGCCGCCTTTGATCTTCTCTAAAATTCCTTGGGCCTCTGCCAAAATAAGCTCTTTTTCTTTCTCATCATAAGGGAGATAGATTCTACTGACTTTCAATCTTTCAGGATCTTTGAACTGTGATTCATTCTCTTTATAATATTTTTCTATGTCAGAATCAGTCAGTTCGATTTCTGCTTTTAAGTCTTCGGTTTTGATAAAGACAAATGCAGCTTCTCTTCTCTCGGGGATTTTGTATTTTTCTTTGTTCTCTTCAAAGTATTCCTTAATTTCGCTTGAGAGAGGTTCCTCTTTCAGTTCTATCTTTTCAGTTTCAAGGATGACAAATTCCATCTTGGCGGATTCATTCTTGTTTTTATAGCTTTCCCATAGTTCTTCGGGAGTAAGGGTAATTCCTGCTGTGAGGACTTTCATAACTTTGTTGAGGATGATCTCTTTTTTTAGGCTGTCTTCAAATTCTGAGATGGAGATTCGGTTCCATTCCAGAATTCTCTTGTATTCTTCAAATCCGATGAATTTTCCCTCTCTTTGAAAGACAGGGTAGCCGATAATTTTTTCTCGAATTTCTTCCGAAGAAGCATCTATGCCTAATTCTTGGGCTTTTTGAAAGAGAAGGGTTTGTTGGATGATCTGCTCGAGGACTTGTTGGGGAATATTGAGCTGCTGGATGAGTTTACTATCGAGTTCTTTAAACTCTCTTTTTAATCCTTCAAGCCTTTGCCTTAGATTCTGAAAGTAAAAATCAGAGGAAATTCTCTCT
Source organism: uncultured Eubacteriales bacterium (assembly GCA_964448655.1). GTDB lineage: Bacteria > Acidobacteriota > Aminicenantia > Aminicenantales > Aminicenantaceae > SOIV01. The sequence continues at coordinate 4,764 of CAYUXD010000113.1, read as the reverse complement.
TTTCCTATTGTGACAATGGCCCCTGCTGCTCTTGCTTCTCCCAAACGGCCAGCTCCTCCCCATACTGCAAAAATGGTAACAATAAAGGCTGCAATAACAAGCCATAGGGTAGGAGCCAATTTCTTTACGTTTTTTCGCATTGCTTTTAACATGATCTCACCTTAATTTTGTCTCATAGAATATGGGGACAGGCCCCTTTTTCTGATGTTCCGTCCACGATTAATCACTGTCCTCTTTCTTACAGAAAAAGGGGCCTGTCCCCTTTTTTTCGCATCTAAGCAAATCAGCATTCTTCTAATAAATATCGAGAGATGACCAGACGTTGAATCTCAGAAGTGCCTTCATAGAGAGAGAAAACTCTGGCATCTCTATAAAGTTGCTCAACCAAAAATTCTTTTGAGTATCCATAGCCGCCGTGAATCTGTAAAGCTTGATAGGCAATTTTATTGGCGGCTTCTGAAGCGAAGAGTTTGGCCATGGAGGATTCTTTGGCATAGGGCTTCCCTTTATCGATTAAATCAGCAGCCTTGTAAGTTAGCAATCGAGCCGCATCTCTGAGTGTAGTCATATCAGCAATCATGAATTGAATAGCCTGAAATTCGGAAATTTTTCTACCGAAAGCTTCTCTCTGTTTGGCATATTTAACTCCCTCTTCTATAGCCTTATCAGCGAGACCAACGGCTTGAGCAGCAATGCCTATTCTTGAGCCGTCAAGGCAACGGAAGGCAACCGCTGCTCCTTTTCCTTCTTCTCCCAAAAGATTTTCTGCAGGAACTCGACAATCTTCCAAGACAAATTCTGAAGTCAAAGATGAATGCAGCCCCATCTTTTCTTCAATCTTGGAGCCCAATAATCCCGGGAAATTTTTCTCGACGATAAAAGCATTCAGTTTCTTCACGCCTGGTTTAATCTCTGTCGAGGCAAAAATAATAGAAGCGTCTGCGTTGCTTCCAGTAGTAACCCATGATTTTGTCCCGTTTAAAATATAAAAGTCACCTTCCCTTATCGATTTTGTTTTAAGGTTTGTCGCATCTGAACCTGCCCCTGGCTCAGTCAAAGAAAAAGCTCCAAGTATCTCCCCTTTGGCAGCTTTTGGAAGATATTTTTCTTTCTGGGATTTATTTCCAAACTTCATGATCGAATAGCAAAAAAGCGCACAATGAACACTGACAATAACGGCCAGTGAAGGAGATGCCCGAGCGATTTCTTCAAGGGCAAGAATCAGGGATAGGTGGTCTGTTTTTGTACCTCCATATTCTGAGGGAATAGTCATACCCAGGATCCCTAGCTTTCCCAGCTCATTTAATAATTCATGAGGAAATTCGCGGGTATCTTCCAAGATTTTTGCTTTAGGTTCAATCTCCTTTTGGGCAAAATCCCTGATCATAGTTTTAAGTAGCTTTTGATCTTCTGTGAGTTCAAAATTCATTTTTTCTCTTTTTTTTTTTTAGAAAGTTTGCTTGCTTCTTCCGTCATAAAGGGAAAGGTATTTTGAACCTCAATTTTTTATGAGCCTAATTTTGCTTTCTGAAAAAGGGGAAAGAGCCGGTCGTATGTCGTTTCGAGATTTTCTATCATCACCTTCGTTTTGCCAACGATAGGCATGAAATGCGAATCCCCGGTCCAGCGTGGTATCACATGGAGATGATAATGATCGGCAACGCCTGCCCCGGCACACTTGCCTAGATTCATACCAGTATTGAAGCCTTGAGGACAGTATTTCTTTCTCAGAACCTTCAGGCTCAACTTAAGGAGATCTGCCAGCTCATCAGTTGATTCTTTTTTTGCGCGTTCAAATGAAGAAAGATGTTTGTAAGGAGCAATCATCAGGTGGCCAGACGTATAAGGATATTTATTCAAAACAACGAAGTTGTGAGCGCCTCTAAAGAGGATGAATGCTCCTTTGTCGTCTTTTGATTTAAGAGCTTGGCAAAAAATACATCCGCTCATTTTGGATATTCGTCTGACGTATTCTTTTCTCCAGGGAGCAGAGATATATTCCATTATTTACTATTTATCAGGTTTTTTAGGATTTTACTCGGCTTAAAGTACAAAACCTTCTTAGGAGGAACATGAACTGGTTTACCAGTTCGAGGGTTTCTTCCTGAGCGTGAATTTCTTTGTCTGAAGCGGAAGCTTCCGAAACCCCTTAATTCTATTTCTTCCCCCCTTAAGATCGCCTCTTTTATAGTTTGAAAAAAAAGATTTACCCCTGTTTCTGCCTCTTGTTTGGAAGTGCTCATTTCTTTGGAAATTTTGTTGATTAAGTCAGCTTTAATCATCTTTTTTCCTCCTTTTTATTTTCTTTTTTGGAGATTTGATTTGTTTAAAATTATCCTTAAAGACATCCCCTAGAGTAAGTTTATTATCTTGGCTCTCAAGATATTTTTGATATTCTAATTTTTGGAGCTCTAAGCGAGCTTGCTTAAAGCTGAGTGATATTTTTTTCTCCTTAGGATTCATTTTTATGATTTTTGCTATTCTTTCTTCTCCTTGGGAAAATGCTTCTTTTGGCTTTTCAATTTTCTGTTCGTCCAGCTCTGATAGGAAAACAATCCCTTCGATTCCTGGAGTAATTTCAACAAATACCCCAAAATCAGTGAGGCGGACGATCTTAGTTTTGACAAGGTCCCCTATCTTTTGTCGATTGAAAAAATCCTCCCAAATATCTCCTTCTAGCTGCTTTATGCCAAGCGACAATTTTTGCCTCTTCACGTCAATGTTTAAAATGATGGCTTCCACTTCCTGACCAGCTTTCAGCTTTTCGGAGGGATGCTTGGTTTTTTCCCAGGAAATATCAGAAATATGGATGAGACCCTCAACTCCTTTCTCCACCTCCATGAATGCACCAAAATCGGTTATGCTTGTTATGTTGCCTTTGACTCGGGCCCCAGGACTGTATTTCTGCTTGAGTAATTCTAAAGGATGAGGCATCACTTGTTTAAGGCCTAAAGAGATTCTTTTTGCAGAAGGATTGATATTCAGAATAGAAACCGTGACTTCTTCTCCAGGAGTAAGGACTTTTTTTGGATGAACAACTTTTCGAGTCCAGGTCAGGTCTGAAACGTGGATCAATCCCTCCACTCCCTTTTCGAGTTCTACGAATGCTCCAAAATCAGCCAGACTTACTACCCTGCCTGTTATTTTTTGCCCGATCTTGTATTTTTCTTCCACGTTTTCCCAAGGGTTGGGGGTCAGTTGCTTATACCCAAGAGAAATTTTTTCCTCTTTTTCGTTAAAATCGAGGACTACAACTTCTACTTTTTCCCCAACTTTGAAGATTTCTGAAGGATGATTGATTTTTCCCCAGGACATATCCGAAACGTGAAGGAGCCCTTCCACTCCTCCCAGATTTATGAATGCTCCGAAATTTGTCAGGTTTTTCACTTGACCCTTGATTTTTTGTCCCTGACTTAACTGACTGAAAACCCGGATTCTTCTTTTTTCCCTTTCATCCTGGAGGAAAAGTTTTCGGGAAAGAACAGCATTTTCGGATTTGCGGTCAAACTTTATAACCTTAAATTTATATCTATTTCCTATGAGGTTTTCAGGCTCTTTGACTGTTCTTACGTCGGCATGGGAGTCAGGGAGGAAAGTATTGATTCCGACATTGACAGTGTATCCATTTTTTGTTTTTTCAATTATTTTCCCCATTACCCATGTCTGGTAGTTGTAAGCTCTTTCCAGACTGTTCAAAGCTTTGAAAGCGATTGCTTTTTTATGGGAGAGGATGAGATAACCTTCTTTCAAGTCGCTTCTCTCCACGATCGCTTCGATATTGTCACCTGGATGGATTTCGTTTTTGTCCTTGATGTTAGTGAAATCCTCCATGGGAATAATGCCTTCGGACTTAAATCCAATATCTATGAGAGCATGGGTTGATGTAACCTTAATGATTTTACCCTTGATTATTTTCCCGGGGACTATTTCTTTGGCATTGAACTGGTATTGATCCAGCAAATTCTCGTAATCTTTAGAAGAGAGATTTTCCTCTTCTTTTTTTGTTATCTCTGACATTGGACGGTCTTCTCCCTGTGAAATTGGTGTTTGAAGCTAGTTTTGATTTTGGCAACAGCTTCTTGGATAGCTTTAGGAGGAGTGGAAGCACCTCCTGAAAGTCCTATTTTTTTCGCTCCTTTAAGCATTTCAGGCTTAATTTGAGCTGCACTTTCAATAAAGTATGTGTTGGGCAGAATCCTTTTTGAAATCTGGTAAAGTTTATTTGTGTTGGAACTGTTCTTTCCCCCCACTATGAAAAGTGTGTCGACATATGATGCCAGCTCAGAAGTAGATTTTTGCCGAGTTTGGGTGGAGCGACAGATAGTATTGTAGACCTTCAACTCTTTAGTTTTTTCGATGAGAGCGGCGACAATTTTTTCAAACAGGTAGAGGTCCTGGGTGGACTGCGCCAGGACCGCTCTTTTTTTTCTGTTAGGCAGGCTCTTGACCTGGTCCTCATTTTCTACAATTATCCCTTTGCCTCGGCTGAATCCAATAAGTCCTTTTATTTCTGGATGTTCCTTGTTCCCGACGATGATTATTTCTTCTTTATCCTTGGCCAGAACTTCGACTAATTTTTGAATTTTTTTGACGATGGGACAGGTAGCATCAACAATTTCAATGTTTTTTTTTGCGAGTAATTTGTAAATATCAGGAGAGACTCCATGGCTTCGGATGATAACTGTTGCTTCATTGAGTCCGTCCAGGTTGTTTATGGAGTGAATTCTTTGTCTTTCTAGGTCGGCTATAACCTGAGGGTTGTGG
>CAYUXD010000112.1:0-7481 GCA_964448655.1 uncultured Eubacteriales bacterium | reverse complement strand
TATGTCGAATTTCCACTTGTTAACATCCCCGAACAAACATATCACTTCTTAAAAGGCAAGGTCAATCACCAGAAAATAGAATCAAACATAACATGCCCCTGAATGAAAACAGGGAGAAAAAGGTGGGCTTGATAAATCAAGCCCCTACATGAAAAAAGGGGACAGGCTACTTTTTTAGGTAAATCAATATATTTTGTAATATCTTGTTGGGGTTTAATAAATCAAGCTCCTACAGAAGAATCGAATTCCTATAGAATCAAAAGGTGGGTATGACGAATCAAGCCCCTACAAAATAAATCCAATCAACATAAATAATTTAGAGGTGGGCTTGATGAATCAAGCCCCTACACAAAAATATAATCCCTACAACGATGTCATGTTCCCTACAACGATGTCATGTTGTTGTTCGTGGCAGGAAGGGGTTGAGGCTGATCAATATTTTGTAGGCTGAAACTTCTGCCCAGCCGGCGATCTCCTCCGCCGTAATTTTCTCTTTTCCCTGATTGCCGAGGAGAACGACTTCATCTCCAGGAGAAACGGGCGTGTTTCCTTCCAGAAGGGCAGTGCAGTGGTTGGCAGTAACAGCCGCAATCAGAGGAAATCTTTTTCCCCTGATTAAAACAAAACCCTTGTCGATAACATTGGGAGGATAGCCGTCTGAATAGCCTACAGGAATAATGACGATTTTTTCCTTCTTTTGGGCGGTGTATTTTCGGTGGTAGGATACGGAATCGCCGGGATGGAGAGTTTTAACGTCCACAACCCGGCATTTAAGCTGAAGAACAGGCCTCAGGGCGAGCCTGTCCTCTTTCTGAGTTTTCTCCGAAGGGTAGTAGCCATAAAGCGTTATCCCGGGCCTTACCATGTCGAGATGGGAGGAAGGTAAATCCAGAATCCCGTCACTGCTGGCAGCATGTTTAAGGCCTAAAAAAATCCCCTCTTTTTCTGCTTCTTGACAGACGTGCCTGAATCGGCTGAGCTGTTCTTTGTCAAAATCATCGTCTTCGGTTAAGGCTGTCGAGATTCCCTCCACCAGAATTCCCTGCAGGGAAGATACAGCCTTAATATAAGGAAGGGCATTTCTGTAGGAAATTCCCATTCTTGCCATGCCTGTATCCACATGAATATGAACTTTGGCCCGTTTTCCAAGCTTAAGGGCAGCCTCGCTGAGGCTCGAGACTTTTTTGTCAAAGACAGATTGAGAGATATTGTTCTTGGTGATTATCTCAGCATCCTTGTTGCTGAACGGACCAAAATTAAGAACAGGAGCAGCCACACCTTTTTCCCTCAGCAAAAGTGCTTCCTGGAGTTTGCCTACCATAAGATAATCAATGCCAACCTTTTCCAGGTGTCTTCCTATCTCCACTAATCCATGGCCATAAGCATTAGCTTTTATTACAGCCATTACAGGCACTCTGGCTACCTTTCTTATCTGGTTGAGATTCCAGGTCATATTTTCCAGGTTTAGTTCAATCCACGGATCGCAGTTTTGCTGCCCAGTGGATTTCTCTCCAGATTCTAGAAGGATTCTCCGCCTATCTAAGGCGTGAGCAAAAAGAGAAGCTGAACCTATTCCTGAGATCAACAAAAAATCCCTTCTTGATATTTTCGACATTTCTTACTCCTCAAGGAGAATAACTACCCAGAAGGCGCCTCTTGGATATTTAACGTCTTTTCCGAAGAGGATGCCTATGCCGATTCTTTTATAATAGATAAAATCGTTTTCTATTTTTGTTTTTAGTCCCTGGGGTAAAAGCGTGGGGTCTTCAGTAATGTAGGAGATTACTGTAGTTCTCCCAAATTTCGGTATGGATATTGAGGAAGTATTCTTCTGGGCGTAGATCAGTCTTAGTGCTTTCTTGGCACTGGCTGCGAGCATTTTATCCTCTGTCAAGGAGACAAGCCCCTTGTTTTCTCTTGTATTATTTATGGTGCGGAAGACAATTTCCTTAAGCTCATTATTACTCCTTGACTTGTACTTGTTTTCAGGGAAGAGGAGGAGAGTTATGAAGTAAGTACCCCCAGGATTTTCTTCATGCCGGCTGAAATCAATCCCCAGACCTGCAGTCTGATAATTTTTATCTAAGAGTTTATCTTTCTGCTTGGAGTAGAGATATTCAAAGGAAGGAGACTTGATATAAAAAAGGTGAGTTTCTCCAAAATGAGTAGGCAACGGAGGGAGAGGTCTATCCTTGATCTTATTTAAAGAGCATTGTTGAGCATATGCATTAGCTTCTTTTGAGAATAAAAGGGGAGGGAGAGAATACTTGCGTCTCATGCTGTTTATATGCTCTTCGACTTCCACCCTGGCCTCTTCTCTCCCCTTAGGCTTCAGGGACCTGATGAAATCCTGAGTAACGTAATACCCGTTATCCTCCTTGAAGACGACTCCGATTCCTACTTTGTCAAAGTCTGGGTCTAAAATATTTGCCCTGTGCCCGGGGCTATCCATGAAACTTTGGTGGATGAACTCAGGCATAAACGTTTGGCTGAAAGCTACGTTCTCTCCATTTTTTATAAAATAGAATTCTCCGTCCACCAAGCGTTTGCTGTATGGTTCGCCCGAGGTTGAAAAATGAGAGATATCTCCGCGAAGAGCCATATCCTGGCTGTGTTTTCGAGCGAGAAAGCTTAGGGGTGGAGAAAATATAACTGGAGCTAGACCAAGCTTTTCCCTTTCTATGTTGACCAGATTAAAAAGATCCAGCTCGATTGTAGGGGCATCTTTTTTTTGAGAAGAGGGCTCTTGTTCCTGTTCGAAACACAAGATGCTTTTGGCGCAAGATGAGGCCAATAAAAAGAAAAGGAAGGCATAAACGGCAATTCTTTTAAACTGCACTTTTATTTTCCTTTACTTTTACAAAATTTATCATAACATAAAAAGAAAAAAATGGAGAGGAGGTCGAGATGAAGAACAAAAAGCTTTTTCCTTTTTTATTTTTACTGGGCCTTGGTTATTTTCTCATTTCATTTTTTCTTGCTGTCCAGAGTTTACCTGCGCAAGAAACGCAGGAGGAAAAGCTTCTGGAGAGTATGCATTCCATTTCCAGCCGCACGCTCTTTAATTATGTGAAAGAGCTGGCTTCTGATAAATACGCTGGCCGGCTAACCGGAACAGAGGAATACGACGCCAGCGCTGAATGGGTGGCTTCTCATTTTAAAGAGTGGGGGATTGCTCCTGCCGTAAGCCAGAACTCTTATTTCCAGGCATTTCCTATTCCTTATACTCTGGTTTTTAAAGGCTGCGAGGTTTACCTTCACCTCCCGAGCAAAGATTCTGTTATAAAAAAGTATTATCAGTATGAAAGTGAGTTTATACCAGGCTCAACTTCTGGTTCGGGCGAAGTGAGTGCTGAAGTCATTTATGTCGGTTATGGAGCCACTGCTCCAGAGCTTGGCTACGACGATTACAAAGGAGTGGATGTGAAGGGGAAGATAATTTTGATGGAAAGGGAGGTTCCTGTTTCTCCTGACAAAGATCCGGAGCTCTTCAAAAAATGGCGCCCCTATTCCTTCCATCAGTATAAACTGGAGAACGCCGTGGCGCACGGCGCCAAAGGCATGCTCTATAACTATGGTCCTATCGGAAATCCGAATAATTCCTACGATGAAGGCTTTATATACAGCCATGTGGGAGATGCGGTTGTCTCGGACGTTTTTTCAGGCACAGAGCGAAAGCATGAGGATGTTGTCGCCGAAATTAAAAAGACTTTAAAGCCTCAATCTTTTGCGACAGGCAAGGTCTTCACCATAAAAAATATCACTGAGCACCATCCCGAGGGCATCGGCTATAACGTCATCGGCATTATTGAAGGATCTGATCCTGTTCTCAAAGAAGAACTGATCATTCTGGGCGGGCATCTTGACCATCTTGGTCGCTGCTATGAAATTATGCCCGGGGCCAATGATAATGCTTCGTCAGTTTCGGTCATACTGGGAATTGCAGAGGCTATGGCTAAATGCCCCATCAAGCCTCGCCGCTCCGTGATATTCCTTTGCTTTGGCGCCGAAGAGCAAGGTGTGGTGGGGTCCGAGTATTACCTTGAGCATCCGATCTTTCCCCTGGAGAAAACTGTGGCTTTCGTTAACATGGATGGCGTCGGCTGTGGGGATAAACTGGGAGCGTTGGCTGCAAAAAATTATCCTGAGTTCTGGGAATTTATTGAAAGGGCGAATCAAAAATATATCCACCGTGTCTTAAATCCGAGTTATTTTGCTAACATCGCCCGGCCCAGACTCGACGCAGCCCGCTTCATGTGGAAAGGTGTTCCGACCATATCCTTCAGCGCTTACGGGGCTCCCTCTTACTATCACATAACCAAGGACAACATTGACACGATAACTCCTGAAATTCTGCAGGATCTGGCTCAGCTCCTCCTTATAGCTGTGCTGGATATGGCCAATCAGGATTCGCTTGATTTCAGAAAGTGAGCAGTGTCTAAAATGAGATTTCATATTCCGACCATCTGTTTTCATCTTCTTCTTTCCTCAACCAAGTAAATTTCATAGGAAAAATAATAGTCGTCATCCTCCTTTATCAAATTTCGGATCAGGTAATAGTCATCATACCATTTTGTGCCTGAATGATCGGGCAATGGAATGAAAAAGCTCCCTTCATATCTCAAAGAAGGAAGTCTATAGGCCAGCTCCTCGTTCTCTGTGTATTGACGTAAACTCTTTTCTAGGTTATAATTTTTGAAGTAAGCGTTTTAATTATAAACGACCATGCAAAAATAGCTAATGCATTAAAGGGGTGTAAGTTCCTATGGTCATAGCTTGGCGAATCATCATCATCTTGAGTTTATTATCGCTTGTGCTCGTTGGTTGCTCAAGTCCGCATAATTCTCTTAACAAGCAAGATCTCGAGCTTACTTCTGAGGACAATGAGGAGGCTGAACTCATTGCTCTCTGTTTATCAGGAGAATTAGTTCCCCCTGATAATCTCTACAATCAGGTATTAATGGACTTGGCAAACATTCGCTCTGCCTTTGCTGATAAGTTTGAACTGATTCAACGTATAAGGTTTAGGCCGCCATGGGTTGCGGGTTGTCTTTTTGTGAGTTTTGATAGTTCTGCAGCTGAAATGGTTGCTAACGGTGAATACCATTATTGGGATGAGCTTAACCTAAGGTATCAGGTGACTGAGATAGATACAGCGAGTATTCGTTATAATTGGGTTGTACTGTATTTTAAAGATAAGTTGCATCCCCGACGTCTGGCAGGACTATACACTGGCCTTCCGGGTATAAATTATGCTGAGCCAAACGGTATCTTGGGATATTCTTCTAACGTCTACCCACGGCAGACAATGCGTGGAATTAGCTATTTATTTCGTGAAGGTTGGGGTGATTGTCCTTCCGGATGTATATTTAACAGATATTGGTATTTCGTTGTTGAATTGAATCGACATGTATTCATTGGTTATTGGTTCCCAAACGAGGACCCTGTAATGCCACCATGGTGGGGAGAGGCCAAGCGGAATATTGATCAATTTCGCTTATGGTAACTCGATTCATTCAGTTATCCTGCACAACAAAGGGACGTCAAACAAGCTAACGGACTCTTTGACTAAGATATTCACTTCTGATTGCAAAGCCAATAAACTTGAATAAAATTAATATCTGCCAAGCGGAAGAGGCAAAAACATCAAATATTAGCCGATAAAAACAGTTTAAGGGTTTATCTCAAGTTATTTATTAGAAAAATATCGAAATTCCTACAAACGCTTTATGGTGTGTAATATTAACATCATTTTCGTTGTAATAGAAAAAGCGATACTCGATTCGAAAGGCAAACCTTTTCGCAGCAAACCACTTAAGCCCAGCACCTGCGTTTAATGTTAATTTCGTTTCGCTATAATGGTCTGGTTGCAACTCAGTATCATAACTCCAACGAAAGCATTTTATTCCTGCTCCCCCGAGGATAAAAGGCATGACATGTGAGGAAGAGTTAAAATTCATAGCTAAATTGGCTAGAAAAAAAGCTCTTGATTCGTGGTAATATTCACTTCCCGTGAAAATACAATTAATTTCTGGTTCTATTTCAAAGGTTTTAGTAAGAAAATAGCCAATTCTCAGTGGGACGCTAATCGTTGTTAGCTTAAACGGGTAGTCATAATACCGATATCTCTCTATATCTAGATAGGCTGAGATGGAGAATTCCCATTTCCTTGCCTCTACTTTAGTCTTTAAAGGTTGCTCTTCTTTTGTCTGGTTCTCAGGATCTTCTTTTTTGTGTTCTTGATCCGCATAGCCAAAAAAGGCAAGGTTGAAAATGAATAAAATTAGAGATAAGAAGATTAATAAGGTTTTTCTCATGCCTCCCCCCTTTTTAATTTTAAAAGGTTTCATCGCAATAGTGAGTGCAGGGATTTACAAAATATTGCATTGAAATAAAAAAATATAATAAATTGGCTTTTGAGACTGCATTGAGTCCGGCTCGTTTTTATTCAATTTCCGCCTGCTGACCTGCTATATAGAAAATAATAGATAGAAGAGACATACTCTGTCAATGAAAAATTAGCGATTATTTGGAAAAATCAGCGGAGATGTCGGAATAAGGTAGATACAGAAGAGGCTTCGCCCCTGGTCACTAAACGGGTCAGGTCTTGTTTTTTGCGTCTCAGCTTTTGACATACAGTAATAAGTCGAAAAAAGAGGGTATCGAACGGAATTTGCCAGAATTAGCTTAAAAATATTATGACAAAAAACAAGACCTGACCCCCAAGGATGATTTAGCTTTTTTCGGTGAGGATCTGGAGTATTTCTAGCTCATCAGCATCGAACCATATTTTGTAACAGTAAAAGCATTTGTCCACGGGGATAACATACTGGTAGCTGAACGGCCTGGCGAGCATTCGAGAGCCGCAATGGGGGCAGGAGATTTTTTTAGATTTTTGTTCCCTTATTTTTCGTATATAAAAAGGATTATCCAGGAATTGCTCCTTGAAATCATAGGCTTTTTTTATCAAGTTTTCGGAAAAAGTAACTTCCTTCCTGGAGAGGATGCGCCACTTGAAAGAAGAATCCACGAGCTTTCCGCTGCATTGCGGACAGATCTTTATGGGCGTGCCTTCATAGTAATCTTCCCTGAGGACGACATGACAGCGGGGACATCGATTCTGCTTGCCTGCATCCAGCGGTTTTTTCTTTCCCAGTTTACGAAGGGCATCCCGGATCTGAGCGAATTCCCTGGCTTGGGCCTCAACTCCTTCCTGCAAATTCTTTATCCGTATCATGGGTGTAAAAAACCGGATGAAAAGGAGTTCGTTAAGGGCATAAGGACCCTGCCAATTCCCTTGAGGATCTCGTATGGACCACACTTTCTCTTCCAAGGGGACAACCCTATCTTCTTCAGCCGCAGCAGAGCCTGTTTCCTGGATGACTTCTTCTCGAGAAGACAGGAGAATTTGCGTCTCCTTCCTTCTTTTCTGGATTTCATACACTTCTTCGATTATTTTATATGTTTCTTCTTCTATCTTG
>CAYUXD010000111.1:0-7652 GCA_964448655.1 uncultured Eubacteriales bacterium | reverse complement strand
TATACACCCAATAATGCTGTTCTCTCTATTGCCGGAAATATTGATAAAAGGAAAACAGAAGAGAATATCCGAAAATATTTTGCAACTATTCAAAAGGGAAAAGACATCCTTCTTCCGCCTTCGCCAAAACCTTCAGAAAAAGAAGCCACTGAAATAGCGGAAGAACCTGTTGCTCCTTTGCCTGGTTTTCATTTAGGCTACAGGATCGCTTCCCCCTATTCACAAGATTTCTATCCCCTGAAAATTATTGAATATATTCTTTTACGGGGTAATACTTCTCGTTTATACAGAAGATTGATTAAAAGAACGCGGATTGCCAGATCTCTAAGCGGAGGTATTGAAAAAAGGAAAGAACTAGCCAGCTTTAAAATATTTGTCTCGAGCAGTAATATAATAATGGCGGAAAGAAGCAAAAGAGTTATATTATCAGAAATAGACAAGCTTAAATCAAGCCTTGTCCCCGAAAAAGAGCTCAGAAAAGCAAAGAATATTTTTAAGATGGATTATCTTAATCAATATGCGACTTCAGCAGATAAGGCTATTTTTCTTGCTGAGGCTTTCCTCACTAAAAAAAGTCTTGATGATCTTGCCGACGAGCTAGAAAATTATCTTTCAGTAGATCACTATCATCTTATCAGGATTATGCGGAGATATTTCACAAACGAAATTGTTCTTGATATCAAAATAAAATGAGTAAAGGAAACCGCATAAAACTCACTCTTATTCTCCCCCTTTTGACTGTTTTGCTCTGGGAATCTCCTCTCCACTCTCAAGAAAGATTTAGAAAATCTCCCCCTTATCCTGAACATCTTGCAGAACTGAAGCTTCCTGAAATAAAACCCTCCTTCCTTTCTAATGGCCTGGGAGTCGCTGTAATCCACCGAGAGGATCTTCCTGTTATCAGCCTTAAAGTGATAATATTTGCTGGAGAAAGTACTTCTCCAGGAGATCTGCCAGGCATGGCAACTTTTACAGCCAACATGCTCAGCCGTGGAGTTCCGTACCTCACTTCTTCAGAAATTGAGGAAATAATAGAATCTTTGGGCGGGAAATTCTCCACTTTTACTTATCCTGATTATTCTGTGTTTTCTTTTACCTTTTTGGAGGAGTTTTTAGATAATGCTCTCGATCTCATGAGTGAGATGATACTTCGACCCACGTTCTTAATGCGGGAAATCGAAAATGTAAAAAGATCCATGTACTATGACTTGCGAGAGAAAAATGAAAATCCTGAATTTGTAGCTGAAAGACAACTCGCTCGATTCCTGTTCCAGAACCATCCTTATAAAAAAAGCACCTATAATGAAGATGTTATAAAAAATTTAAACCAGAGAGATCTTGTATCTTTTTTTGATAGATATTACAGGCCCAACAATGCTCTCTTTGTAATCACCGGAAATCTCAATATCCAGACAGCTACAAGAAAAGTCAGCAGATATTTCTCCACCTGGCGGAGAAAAGAATTGGAACATCCTTCTCTTCCTCCTCTTCGGCCGTACGATAAGGAAAAAATCTGCTTGGTCGATCTGCCAGAGGCTAAAGATGCCACGATTTACCTAGGAAATATTGTCTCGCCTGTCAGCGTCCAGGATGTCTTCCCTCTTATAGTTCTGAATCAAGTTTTAGGCGGAACGCACACCAGTCGTCTCTTCATGAATCTCAGGGAATCAAAGGGATACGCATACTTCGCCTTCAGTGAACTGGTCTTTTTTAAAAACTGCAGCGTTTTCTTTGTTAAAGCCAAAGTAAGGCCTGGAGTTACTTACTCTTCTATAAAAGAAATTCTGAAGGAAATCGAAAAAATCACCAAGGAGAAAATACCCAGTTTCGAGATTGAACAGGCAAAATCCTATTTAATCGGAAATTTCCCTCTGCAAATCCAAACCTTTGATGGGCTCTCCTCTAGAGTCTCTGAAATCAAAGCTTTAGATCTGGGAGAAGAGCACTGGAGCAAATACTATGAAAACATTATGCTCGTTAGTTCAGAGAGAGTTTTTGAAAGCGCCAGAAAATATCCGCTCCTTACTCCTGTGGTCGTCATAGTAGGAGATAAAAACATAATCAGCGATCACATCCAAGAATTTGAAGAGGTGTTCGTGTACGATAACAAAGGAATTTTACAGTATACAATCAAAAAAGGAGAAGACGAATGAAACTCGTTGAATGCGTTCCTAATTTCAGCGAAGGAAGAAACAGGGAAAAAATAAGCGCCATCACTAAAGAAATTGAATCCACTCCTCAAGTTAATCTCCTTGACGTGGATCCCGGAGAATCAACCAACCGGACTGTCGTCACCTTTATCGGCTCTCCTGAAGGAGTAAAAGAGGCGGCTTTTAAAGCGATAAAAAAAGCGGCTGAAGTCTTAGATATGAGCAAGCATAAAGGAGCCCACAGCCGCATCGGAGCCACAGACGTCTGCCCTTTTGTGCCTGTTTCAGGTGTAACCATGGAAGACTGTATCCAACTTGCCCATGAATTGGGCGAAAAAGTCGCCAAAGAACTTGGAATCCCTGTTTATCTGTATGAAGAGGCTGCCCAGAAGCCAGAAAGAAAGAATCTGGCTAATATCAGGACAGGCGAATACGAGGGCTTGCCTGAAAAATTGAAAGACCCTGAATGGGCTCCTGATTACGGCAAACCTGTCTTTAATCCAAAAGCGGGGGCTACGGTGATCGGAGCAAGGGAATTTTTAATCGCCTATAACATAAATTTAAACACCAGGGACAGGCGTCTTGCCCACGAAATTGCGCTCAATTTAAGAGAGGGAGGAAGGGCAAAAAGAGATAAGGACGGAAATATAGTGAAAGATTCAGAGGGAAAAGCCATTAAGATTCCGGGTAAATTTAAAGCTGTTAAAGCGGTTGGCTGGTACATAGAAGATTATGAAATTGCTCAAATTTCGATTAACTTTATCAACTACAAGATAACTCCGCCCCATATAGTTTTCGATGAAACCATAAAAGAAGCAGAGAAACTAGGATTAAGGGTCACGGGAAGTGAATTAGTGGGCTTAATACCTAAGGAAGCTCTTCTCATGGCTGGTAGGCACTATCTTACAAAACAAGGAAAAAGCCCTGGAGTGCCCGAGGAAGACCTGATAAGGATAGCTGTTTACTCTCTCGGCTTAGACGATGTAGCGCCCTTCGATCCTCAAAAGAAAATCATTGAATACCAGTTCAAGGAGGTTGAAAGTTCTCTTCTTGACTATAATCTGCGGGAATTCACCAACGAGCTCTCTGTAGATTCTCCTGCTCCTGGAGGAGGAAGTACAGCAGCCTTATGCGGAGCTTTATCCGCTTCACTCTCTTCAATGGTCTCCAATCTAACAGTCGGCAAAAAAGAATACGAAAATGTCCAGAAAGAAGTGAAAGAAATAGCTGTGAAGGCTCAGTCTTTGAAGGATGAATTCCTGAGAGCCGTTGATTTAGATACCATGGCCTTTAACAAACTTATGGAAACCTACAGGCTGCCAAAGAAAACAGAAGAACAGAAACAAGAAAGAGATCAGGCAGTTGAAGAAGCAGTAAAAGAAGCGACTCTTGTTCCTTTTGGAGTGCTTGAGAAAAGCATCGATGCTTTAAACCTGGCAAGGGAGATTGCTCTGAAAGGAAACAAAAATTCCTTGAGTGATGCCGGAGTGGCAGGACTCACTGCCCAGGCTGCGGCTGAAGGCGCTTATTATAACATCAAGATAAACCTGCCCAATCTCCAGGACAGAGAATTCAAGTCAAAAATAAAAAAACAAGCCGCAGCCTTGAAGAAAAAGGCTGTGAAACTCGGGGATGAACTGAGAGAAATCATCGACAAGGAACTGAAATAAATATTAGGCTCTGTAGCAAAATAGGGTGATTGTATGTCATTCCGGGGAGCGCAGAAGATTCCTTCGCTTTGCTCGGAACAGGCTTGGCAATCCCATACAATATAACAAAGGAGAGGGAGGAGAAATGAAAGCTCTTTTTGTTATAGATATGTTAAAAGATTTCATCAACAAGGACGGCGCACTCTACTGCGGTGATCCGTGCCGAAAGATCATACCTTTTGTCAAAGAAAAATTTGAAGAATTCCATAAAGAAAGGAATTTGGTCATTTTCATCTGTGATGCTCATAAAGAAGACGATTTAGAATTCAAAGTGTTTCCCAAGCATTGTGTTGCGGGTACTCCTGGCGCTGAGATCATCGACGAACTTCCCGTTGGCAAAGATGATGTTATCATCAGGAAAACTCGCTACAGTGCTTTCTACGGCACAAACCTTGAAGATGTCTTGAAAGATAAGGCAATAAGTGAAGTCCATGTTGTTGGTGTCTGCACCTCAATTTGTGTCATGGATACTGTAGGAGACCTCCGGGACAGAGACTACAGGGTTATTGTCTATAAAGATGGAGTAGCTGATTTTGATGAAAAGTCTTATCAATTTTCTGTAGAAAGAATGGAGAAAATCTACGCAGCAGAGGTAGTTTAGGGGGCGCTATGAAAGAATGGACTATAAACAAGAGAAAATTAAAGCTTGTTGAGGGTAATATTGTTCTCCTCGACGTTGAAGCGCTGGTCAATGCTGCCAATACATCTTTAGTTCTTGGAGGCGGGGTTGCAGGAGCCATCAGGAGCTATGGCGGCCCTTCTATCCAGCAAGAATGCAACAAAATCGGACCTATCCAGGTTGGAGAAGCAGTGGCGACAAATGCAGGCAACCTCAAGGCTAAATACGTCATCCATGCTGCCGGGCCTGTCTCAGGGGAAGGGAAAGAAGAAGAGAAACTTCGTAACGCAACCCTAAACAGCCTCAAAATTGCAGAGGGAAGGAAAATGAAAGATATTGCTTTCCCTGCCATAAGCACTGGTATATTCGGCTTTCCCATCGAAAAGTGCAGCGAAATCATGCTCAAGGCAGCACTGGAGTTTCTGAAAAAGCATAAACATCCGCAAGAAATAGTCTTTTGTCTCTACGGACAGGAAGCCTATTCTGTTTTCGAGAAGACCTTGGGAAAACTGATCGGATAAAATTCTTTTAAAGATTTTCTTTTCTTAGAAAATTTTTTTTCTTCTTTTGAAAATAAAAAATAAGCCAAACAAGAGAAAAGAAAGGATAACAATAGTCCCTGAAGCCGGAAAGTCTAAATAGAAAGCCAAGAAAAGACCTAATAAGACAGAAACAAAAGCGATAACCGAAGAGAGGATTATTGCCTGTTTAAAATTAGATGCCAGCTGAAGACCTGCTGCCGCCGGAATAACAACCAGGGCCGAAACCAAAAGGATTCCTACCACCTTCATACCCAGAACGATTGTCACTGCAGTAAGAATAGTCAAGAGAACATCAAGACGTTCAACCTTGATTCCTGACGTCTTTGCTGCTTCGCGGTCAAATGTCATGTACATAAATTTGTGGTAGTTTAGAATCACGATAAAACCGACTATAGCTGCCAATCCGATCGAAAGCCAGACTTCTGAGGCCTCTATGGCCAAAATATCTCCAAAAAGGTAACTGAAAAGGTCTACGTTAAAACTTTGGGCTAAGGTAGCTAACAATATCCCGAGAGCAAGCCCTACACTGCTGAAAATTGCAATTGCAGTATCTCCGTAAATACCAGCTTTTTCTTTCAGCTTCATGATTCCCAATGCCGCCAGAACCGCGATAACAAGGGCCACAGCTAAGGGAATAATCCTCAAAAAAAGCCCCAAAGCAACTCCGGCAAAGGTTACGTGGGCTAAACCATGGCCGATCATGGCATCCCGCCTTAAGATCAGAAATACACCTAAAAGCGCACAGGCTATGGCCACAAAGATTCCCGCAAAGAGTGCCCGTTGAAGGAATCCGTAGCTAAGGAAAGCTTCCATAATGATCAGATAATTGAGCCCTGATTCTAAATATTAGTACTAATTTAAAACCTTATTCTCTTTATATTTATCTTCTTTATACAAGGATTCAAGATCTTATCCTGCGCAGCTATTTTCTCGATTTAATGGCGATGGGAGATCAAGTGGTGTCCAGCTAACATATCTTTAAAGGCACCTGAGCGGCAGAACTCTTCATGGGTGCCGTGGTAGACCAATTGTTGGTTGAGGCAGGCGACTTGGCTGACATGCTTGTTGACGATACCGGTGTCATGCGTGATCAGCACAATAGTAATTCCCTTTTTTTTATTCAAAGTATCGAGCATATCATAAAAATGTTCTTGAGTTTCAGAATCCACCCCAGTTGTCGGCTCATCCAGGAAAAGAATGTGAGGCTCGTTGACAATTGCCCGGGCAATAAAAACCCGTTGCTGTTGACCTCCTGAAAGACTCCCGATGCGCCAATTTTTAAAATATTCCATACCAACCTGTTTCAATGCTTTTTCTAGGCAAAGTTCTTCTTCCCGTTTTGCCAACCTTGGAAATTTCTTGCTGGCGAGAAACTCCATGGCCACCACTTCTCTGGCAGATGCCGGAAAGAAGGGATCAATATGAGTGGCTCGCTGGGGAACATAGCCTATCTTGCGCCAATCGTCAAACTCCTCCGCAGGCGTTCCCAAAATCCGAACCCTGCCTTTCGAGGGCTTCAGCAGTCCCAGAATTATTTTAATCAGGGTTGTTTTGCCCGAGCCGTTGGGACCTACGATGGCTAAAAAATCGCCTCGCTGGATGGGGAATGTTACATCCAGTAAGACTTTTACAGGACCGTAGCTGAAGGATATATCTTTGACATCGATTAATGTCTTTGAATCATTTGCAGGTGAGTCCATCTTTTAGATTCTCCAGGTTCTTTTCCATTATATCAAAAAAAGTCTTTCCCGACTTCAATTGTTCTTTTGTCAGGTTTGCTCCTGGGTTTAAGACAAGGGTTCTGGCCCCAACTTCCTCGGCCAAGACTTTTGCCAATTCATCGCTCACATGAATCTCAAAAAAAATGACCTTTATTCTATACTTTTTAGCTAATTCCACAACCTCGATGAGCTTTTTCGGAGTGGGCCTGGAATCAGGACTCAACCCATAAAGAGAAATCTGGCGCAAATTGTAGCTTCGGGCAAGATAACCAAAAGCAGCATGACCGCCAAGGATTATGGTTCGGTGGATACAATCCTTGAGTTCATCCTTGAATTTTTGGTCTAACCTCTGCAGCTTTTCCTTATAATCGGAAGCATTTTTTTCAAAAATCGAGGAGCCTCCGGGGTCCATCTCTGAAAGGACTGCTGCGATTTTATCGACGATTATCTGGTCGTTCTTAAAGTCCAGCCAGATATGGGGATCGCACGCTCCATGTTCGTGCTCATGTCCTTCGTGAACGATACCTTCCTCATCAATCAGGGGGATTCCCCGGCTTGCTTCAAGAACTCTAAGTTTGGGATTTTTGACGCTTTTTAGGAGATCGTGCAGCCAGGGCTCGAGGTCCGCACCGATATAGATAAAGAGGTCAGCAGAAGAAAGTCTTATTATATCGCTCGGTCTTGGCTGCCAGGTATGAATCTCCGCGCCGGGAGGAAGAAGCAGGCTTACCTCTCCCCTTTCCCCTGAAACAGCCTCAGCGAACTCCAAAAGAGGGAAAACGCTGGTAACAATCCTATTTTTTTTTGCGGCATCTAAATTTTCATAGGCATCCAAGTTCTGTGCTTGGAAGCCGGGAAGTAAAAAGATTAAAAAAAAGACCAGAAAAAATGGAAAAATCTTTTTTCCAAGT
>CAYUXD010000110.1:0-7726 GCA_964448655.1 uncultured Eubacteriales bacterium | reverse complement strand
TCAACTGAAGACTGCTATTGATTATGAGAAAAAGAATAAGGTTTCTATCGGAAGTGCTCTGGTAACCTTAGGTCATATTTCAGAAGAAGAAATGGCCCAGGCACTAAGCCGACAACTGGGATATCCTTATATTGACCTCAGTCAATTCGAAGTATACCCCGATGTTATCAATCTTATCCCTGTAGACATTGCCAAAAAACACATGATTATGCCTATCCATAGAATTCGGTCTTTTTTGACGATGGCCATGGTCGACCCAACAGATTTGGATATCATCGAAAATGTCAGGTTCCGTACGAGTCTGAGCATCCAGCCTGTTATTGCCTCCGAGTCGGGGATTAATGATGCCATAACCAAATATTACGGTGCTTCTGATTCCATACGTGTTAAAGAAATAATCGAAGAATTCGAGCATGGTGGTAGTGCCGGAGCAGTCGACGTCATAGAGGATGAAGGGGAAGATTATAATATGGAAGAGCTGGTTCACTCCACAGAAGAAGCTCCTGTCATCACCCTTGTGAACACGATATTTATGGATGCCATAAGAAAAGGAGCCAGTGATGTCCATTTTGAGCCGTATGAGCGCTCCTTCCGAGTGAGATACCGCATTGACGGCGTCCTTCATGAAATGATGGATCTGGCCATGAAATTCAAAAATCCGGTGATCTCACGGGTGAAGATCCTCTCTACCATGGATATAGCAGAAAAGAGACTGCCTCAGGACGGGCGGATAAAAATGCGAGTAAAATGGGGGGAGAACAATCGCAAAGAAGTTGATATGAGAGTCTCTGCCATACCAACAATGTTTGGAGAGAAAATTGTGTCCCGTATTCTTGACCGCGAAATGTTGAAGTTAGACCTTACGAAATTAGGCTTTGAGCAGGAGTCTCTTGACGTTTTTGAGCGAGCTATCGTCAGACCCTGGGGAATTATTCTGGTCACCGGGCCTACAGGAAGCGGGAAGACAAATACTTTGTATTCCGCCATTTCCACTTTAAACGCCAAGGAAAAGAACATCATGACGGCTGAAGATCCTGTAGAATTTTATATGCCTGGAATAAACCAGGTTAATATAAAGGAAGAGATTGGCTTAAATTTTGCTTCTTCTCTTAGGTCTTTCTTAAGACAGGATCCTGATATCATGCTTGTCGGTGAGATGAGGGATTATGAAACTGTTGATATAGCTATTAAAGCCGCACTAACTGGCCACCTGGTCTTTTCCACTGTTCATACCAATGATGCTGCGGGCACGATTGTCAGGCTGGTGAACATGGATATCGAGCCCTTTTTGATCTCAGACTCACTCGTACTAATCGTAGCTCAAAGGCTTGTGAGACGCCTGTGCAGTAAATGCCGTGAAGAACAAAAGCTTGCCCCTGAAGCCCTTGTTGACATTGGCTTTTCTCCAGAAGAGGCCAAGAAAGTCACCGTCTTTAAAACCAAGGGCTGTGCTGCTTGCAATGACACAGGCTACAAAGGAAGGACCGGGCTTTTTGAAGTCATGGAAATAACTGATCCTATAAGAGATATTATTTTAAAAAAGGGGCAACCCAGGGAAATAAAAGCGGTTGCAGTGGAGCAGGGAATGATGAGCTTGCGCCAAAGCGGGTTGATAAAGATAAAAGAGGGGGTAACCTCAGTCGAGGAAGTTTTAAGAGAAACCGTAAAAGACGGGGAGAAACAAAATGCCAAAGACAATCCATGAAATGTTTAAGATTGCCTGTGACAGGGATGCCAGTGATTTACACATAACAACCAACATCCCCCCCAGGATAAGAGTCCATGGCAGACTGATCTCACTCGACCATCCACCTTTAACTGCGGTTGAAACCAAGAATCTTATCTACAGTTTGTTAACAGATAGGCAGAAGAAAACGTTTGAAGAGAAACTGGAGCTTGATTTCTCCTTTGGCATAAAAGATGTGGGACGCTTTCGGGCGAATGTCTTCATGCAGAGAGGATCAGTTGCAGGAGCCTTTAGGAGATTTCTCAGCGAGATGTGGAGCTTTCCTAAGCTGGGCGTTCCTCCAAGAGTTGCCCAGCTCTGCTATCTGCCCCGGGGATTAGTCTTGGTGACAGGGCCAACAGGTTGCGGTAAGTCCACGACTCTAGCCTGCATGATTGATCATATCAACTCAGAAAGAGACGTTCATATAGTAACCATAGAAGATCCTATTGAGTATTTTTTCACTCCTCGTAAGTCCATGATCAATCAAAGGGAACTCCATACTGACACATTGTCTTACCCCAACGCCCTTCGTTCTGTTTTGAGAGAAGACCCAGATGTTGTTTTTGTCGGGGAGATGAGAGATTTACCGACCGTGGAATCCACCTTGCACGTGGCCGAAACCGGGCATCTCACTCTCTCAACCCTTCATACGAATTCAGCCGCTGAGACGGTTTCCAGGATTGTCGATATTTTCCCCTCCCAGTACCAGTCTCAAGTGAGAATCACACTTTCCATGTGCTTGGAGGCAGTGTTGACTCAGGCCCTCTTGCCTCGAGCGGGCGGAGGTGGAAGAGTTCTGGCTATGGAGATCCTCATCCCTAATGCAGCAGTCAGGAATCTCATCAGAGAAAATAAACTCCACCAGATATACTCCGCCATGCAGATGGGCCAAGAGAAATATGGAATGCTAACCTTTAACCAATCTTTAGCCAGCCTTTATAATAGAGGACAAATCACCCTCGAGACCGCCATGAGAGTCTCCTACAAACCGGAGGAATTAACGGAAATAATTGAAAGAGGAGGGGTGCGAAAGGTGGCAACTGAAGGCTATTCTCCAGCTAAATAGAGAGAATAAAAGGAGGATCGAGATGGCTGTTTTTATATGGAAAGGTAAAAATCGTTATGGAGATGTTGTCAACGGAGAGCGAGTTGCTAAGTCCATAGTAGACCTAACAAGAATCCTGAAAAGAGAGCAGATAACCGTCTTTGATGTCTCAAAGAAAAGAGTTGCATTAAAGATCCCCTTTCTTAAAAGAGAAAAAGTCAATCTCAAAGAATTAGCGGTCTACAGCAGGCAAATTTCTGTTTTGGTAGACGCAGATCTTCCTTTGATTCAAAGCTTGACCATGCTGGCCGATCAGACAAAGAACAATTATTTTAAAAGTGTAATTCAAACCATCAGGAAAGATGTTGAGGCTGGTTCTACTTTAAATGAGGCCAAAAGGAAATATCCCAAGGTCTTTGATAACCTCTACTGCAATCTGGTGTCCTCAGGAGAACAGAGCGGTTCGCTCGATGTTATGATGCGGCGTTTGGCTGAGTATTTGGAAAGTATTGTCAAGTTAAAGGCCCAGATCAAACAGGCAATGACATACCCTGTAGCTGTCCTGGTTTTTTCTATTGTAGTTACGATTTTCATGATGTGGAAGGTTGTTCCGGTCTTTTCTAATATTTTTATCGAGTTGGGAGCAAATATGCCCCTCCTTACAATGGTAGTTCTAACTGTCAGTAATTTTGTCCAGAAATATATATTGTTTATCTTTGCCGGGCTTATAGGCTCTGTTTTTCTTTTCAGATATTTTAAGAAAACAACGACGGGAAAAAAGATCATTGATCAAGCGATGCTTAAAATGCCTCTTTTTGGACCATTGTTCCGGAAGGTTGCCTTGTCTCGAATCACACGAACCTTAGCCACACTCCTTTCTGGAGGTGTGCCCATGCTGGAAAGTCTTAAAATCACCTCTACTACGGCAGGAAATGTTGTCTTAGAAAATCGTATTATTGAGGCTAGAACCGCGGTCTCCGAGGGGGGAAATCTTACAGATGCCTTTAGAGAAAAAGCTCATTTTCCCATAATGGTAACTCAGATGGTAAGTGTGGGTGAAGCCACGGGAACTCTGGATGGAATGTTGGGGAAGCTAGCCGATTTTTATGATAATGAGGTTGAAGCTGCAGTTGGCTCCCTTCTTTCTATATTGGAGCCCATTCTTCTTATCTTCATCGGAGGGTTAATCGGATCGATCGTTATTTCCATGTACCTGCCTGTCTTCAGTCTGATGCAACAGTTTTAAGGAGTGGAGAGACAGAAGACAAAGATAATTTTCGCAAGACAGGAGATGGAAAAGAATCAAGAAGAACACCCAAAATGCAAAAAAGACTGGAAACTGAGGAGATAGATACAAAAAAAAAAGACATCTTATGGCTAATTCTTCTTCGTTTAATCATAGTCACGTCTCTCGTAGTTTCAGCCGTTATAATTCAGTACAGCACATCTGTCTTTCTCCCGCTTAATCCCTTTTACTACTTAGTCCTCTCATTCTATATTCTCTCCTTCATCTATTTCATTTTTTATATCTGGGGAAAATATCTCTCCCTCCAGGCCCACTTACAAATATTTTTTGACCTCCTTTTGATTACGGCCCTTGTCTATATTTCTGGAGGATTACAGGGGTCTTTTTACTTCCTTTATATTTTTGAAATAATTGCAGCAAGCATCGTTCTCTCCAAGCGTGCTGCCTATCTGACCGCAGCTCTCTCTGCCATCTTTTTCGGTTATCTTGTGGTTTTGATGTATCGGAGAATCATTCCTTCTTTTGCTACCGAGGAGATTCTGGAGATTTCTCTGGGTCTTGTTATAAACAATATTTTTATTGCCTGGAGCGCCTTTTTCCTCGTGGCTTTTTTAATGAATTACCTGACCGGGAGTTTACAAAAAACAAGGGACGAGCTTCGTCTGATCCAAAAAGAGCTTGAAGTAAAAAAACGACTGGCAGTGGCTGGAGAGGTCTCAGCCCAACTGGCTCATGAAATCCGGAATCCCCTGGCAGCAATCTCAGGCTCTGTTCAGGTTCTGAAAGACGAATTAGGCCTGCGCGGGGAGCAAAAAGACCTGATGAATATCATCGTCAAAGAATCAGGGAGAGTTTCTCGATCCATCGAGCAATTCCTGAATTTAGCTTCCCCGGTCAAACAAGCGTTTTCCTCTATCGACCTCTCAGGTATTTTAGAAGAAACTGTGGTCTTGCTCCAGAGTGGTGGCGAGCTAAACGGGGACTTTCGGGTTGAGGGGAATTTTAAATCAGTCCATGTTCGGTATTTTGGAAACGGCAGCCAGTTCAAGCAGCTCTTCTGGAATATCATTAAGAATTCGCTCAGAGCCATGCCCGATGGCGGGACGTTGACTGTTGATTTTAACCAGGAGAAAAAGGATAAAATCCAATTAAGGATTGCCGATACCGGAAAGGGCATGACCGAAGAGGAAAGAGAAAGGATTTTTGAACCTTTCTATTCTGGATTCGAGGGTGGGCAGGGAATTGGAATGGCTGTTGTTCACCGGATTGTGGGCGACTATAAAGGCGAAATCAAGGTTGACTCTGAGCCTAATAAAGGAACAGAGGTAATCATAACTCTTCCCTTGGGGGGACCTGGAAATCAAAGAATACTGAAAGGTGTGAAGAAAAAGAAAGATGGAAAAAATACTCATAATAGACGATGAGAAGAGCGTTCTCGATATGCTCAACGTGGTCTTTAAAAAAGAAGGCTACAGGGTAAAGAAATCCCTTTCTGCTCAAAAAGCCCTTGAACTGATAGCTGAAGAGGACTTTGACCTTATCCTCTCCGATATAAGGCTCCCCCAGATAAGCGGAATGGAGCTTCTCCGGAAGGTCAAAGAGAAAAAGCCCGGAATTCCTGTCATCATGATAACAGCTTACGGGACGATCAAGCAGGCGGTGGAGGCTTTTAAAGCAGGGGCCATAGATTATGTTGTGAAGCCCTTTGACGTGGAAGAGCTGAAAATCATTGTTTCTCAAGGGCTGGAAAAGATAAGGCTTAAAGAAGAGAATATTCTTCTTAAAAAAGAGCTCAAGGAGAAATACAGTTTCAAGAACATGGTGGGAAAGAGCAAGAAAATGAAGGAGATATACAACTTGATTGAAAAGCTTGCAGCAACGGATTCCACTGTTCTTATAACAGGAGAAAGCGGTACGGGAAAAGAAATGGCTGCCAGAGCGGTTCATCTTCTCAGCCAGCGCTGGGAAAACCGGTTTGTCTCTATAAACTGCGGCGCTCTTCCCGAAAATCTGCTCGAAAGCGAGCTTTTCGGCCATGTGAAGGGATCTTTTACAGGTGCGGTGGTTGATAAAAAAGGCATGTTCGAGGTGGCGGAGAAAGGAGTTTTGTTTTTAGACGAAGTGGGAGAGATGTCTCCCTGGACTCAGGTGAAGCTCCTCGGGGCTATCCAGGATAAAAAAATAAGAAGAGTTGGTGGGACTGAGGAAATTCCGGTTGATGTCCGGATCATCGCCGCTACCAATCAAAATTTAAAGAAGAAAATCGAGGAAGAGAAATTCAGGGAAGACCTCTTTTACCGCCTGAATGTCATTTCTTTTGAAATGCCTCCTTTAAGAGAGAAAAAAGAAGACCTGCCTCTCCTTGTCTCTCATTTCCTCAAGAAATACTGCCAGAAGATGGAAAAGAAGATGAAGAGGATTGTTCCCGAAGTGATGAATATCTTCGAATCCTACTCCTGGCCAGGCAATGTCAGGGAGCTCGAGAACCTGATAGAAAGAATCATCGCCATCGAGGATAGGGGGACAATAACAGAAGATAGCCTTCCTGAAGAACTTTTAAAACCCCATAAAAAGAAAAAGCCGGAAACCAACCTCCTTTTTCAGAAGGGCTTTAGCCTCAATTCACACCTTGATGATATTGCCCAGGATTATGTCAGAGAGGCTCGCCAGGCTGCGAACGGGAACCTCAAGGAAACAGCTTCTCTCCTGGGCGTCAGCTACCGCACACTGAGGTACCTCATCGATAAATACGGCTTAAAATCTTCCTGAAAAACTCCATAAGAAGGAAAATTAAGGAGAGCATAGAATTTTGCCTGGAAAGTGACATATTTTGTCAAAAGAGAGACAAAAGATGTCATTTTGGGGCGAGGAAATTGAGATTTTAAATATAACTTTTTTATTTTCAATAAGTTAATATTTTTTTAATTTGGCACAGAAATTGCTAAATAAAGATTGCACATTAAATAATGTCAAATTTAACATTTTCTGGAGGACTAAAACAATAAAGTCACCAGAGTAAAGGAGGTTTTAAATGTTAAAAAGAATTAGAGGTTTTACACTAATCGAGTTGCTTATCGTTGTTGCTATCCTTGGAATTCTTGCAGCCCTTCTCATCCCCAACGCCATTACCGCCATTCAGAAAGCGAAGCAGAAAAGTACCATGAAGGATAACACCGTCATTTCCACAGCAGTCACAGATAATGTTACCGAAAACGGAATCACTCCCGTTCAAGATGGTACTTACACAGCCAGCTCTGCCTTCTATACCGGGCTTTCCCCCTTCTACGTCAAAGTCCTTCCCCTTACCGACCAGTGGGGTACTTTTTATAATGCTTACTGCGGTGCTGCTTGTGACGGAAATTATGGAATAGCTGGAGCAGCTGGAGATGATTTTGTAATTGCTTCCTATGGACGAGGTGGAGAGGCAGAAAGTTTTACGTTCAGTGCTGCTGATCCTGAAGCTGGATTGTATGTGGTCAGCCAGTCAGCCCATTTCAACCGTGATTTAGTAATGTGGAATGGTTCCTGGATTCGTGCGCCAAGGACTGCTGCAGCAGGCACCTGATTTCAAGCTTGTACTTGCTAAAGTACTTTCCAAAGTTGGAAGAGGGCGATACATCATGCAGTGTATCGCCCTCTTTTTTTATCTAGTATAAACGCAATATATATTTTTACAATGTCATTGCGAGCCCTGAAAGGGCGTGGC
>CAYUXD010000109.1:7444-7731 GCA_964448655.1 uncultured Eubacteriales bacterium | reverse complement strand
TTGTGATTCTGGCAGCCTACAGTGCCTACTGTGGTTCTTACTATTTTACTCCTTATGCCACAGATGTCTTCAGGATGAGTGTCGTTTTTGGGGGAGCGTTGGGTGTGGGCAAGATGTGGATAAAACCGGTGTCTGCTTTAGGAGCAGGATTTCTGGCTGATAAGATCGGGGCTTCCAGGGCTGTTGCCTGGTCATTCGTGGTCTTGATTATGAGCTTCGGCGTTTTTGTCATCACCCCAGGAAACCCTGATCTGGTTTTTATCCTAATTGCCAATACAGCCGTAGCT
>CAYUXD010000109.1:0-7434 GCA_964448655.1 uncultured Eubacteriales bacterium | reverse complement strand
CGACCCCCCAAATCCCTTCACTATTTTCTAAATTCCTCTTTTTTCTATCCCTTTGGCCACTATAGTAGGTGGGGCCTTGTGTACAATTTTGATATTACCTGTTCTAAGGCTGAGGGGAATTTATTTTGCCACGTTTGAAGAAGGAGGAGTCCCCCTGGTGCTTACAGGCACAGTCACCGGAGTTGTATCTGTTATTGGCTACACGCCTGATATTTTTATGCCTCTGGCTGGAGGAGCTTTGCTGGATAAATATCCAGGAACACCGGGATACAGATATTTTTTTGTATTTATAGCTTTTCTGTGCCTACTTGGCCTGGTAGCGGCGCTTATTATCCAGCGAAAGTTTGTCAAAGAGGAGGACGGCAAAGATGGAAAAAAGAGATGAAAAAAACAGAATCCTTGATAAAGTCATTTTGCCCCGTATGACACAAGACCAGTGCCGCAGGATACATGAAGCAAGCCTTAAGATGCTGGAGCGTGTGGGAGTGCGTCTTGATCTTCAAGAAGCAATCGATTTGCTCCAAAAGGCTGGAGCCAGAGTTGATGAGGATAACATGGTACATGTGCCTTCTCGCTTGGTGGAAAAGGCCTTGACGACTGTGCCCAAGAAGATTGTCCTCTATGACCGGCAGGGCAATCCCGCTCTGCCTGTGGAAGGCTACCGCTGTTTCTACGGGCCAGGCTCAGACTGCCTGAACATTATCGACCACCGGAGCGGGAAGCGCCGTGAACCTCTATTAAAAGACTTGATTGAAGCGGTCACCCTCTGCGATTCTCTCTCAAACATAGACTTTGTGATGTCTATGTTGCTTCCTTCGGATGTAGATAAGGCAGTGGCCGACCGGTATCAGATGGAAACAATGCTCTCCTATACATCCAAACCGATTATATTTGTCAGTTATGAGTTTGAGGGCTGTGTAGATTGCATGGAAATGGCTGAAGCGGTAGCCGGCGGTGAGGATGAGTTAAGGAGGAAGCCGACTGCAGCTTGTTACATTAACGTTATCTCCGGCCTTCGTCACAATAAAGAAGCTTTGCAGAAGCTGCTTTACCTGTCATCAAAAAAAATTCCCGCCCTCTACGTGCCATCCTCAACGGCTGGAGTTACCAGCCCGGTCACTCCTGTTGGCTCTCTTGCTCTCGATTATGCAGGTGTTCTTCTCGGATTAGTGCTTTCGCAGTTAAAACAGGAGGGAGCGCCGGTTATTGTTCCCGGCATGCCGCCCGGACAGCTTGATATGCGCACAATGGTTTCTACGTATTGTGAACCTGAGAGAGGTCTTGCTCAGGCTTTAGCTCATTTTTACGGCTTACCCATGTTTTCATTGGCTGGTGCCTCCGAATCCAAAATAGTAGACCAGCAGGCAGCCGCAGAGGCCGCGCTAAGCCTTATGGTTGCAACACTTACAGGGGGCAATATCATTCATGACCTTGGATATCTGGAATCTGGCCTCACTTTTTCTTTTGTCCAGCTGGCCATCTGCGATGAAGTTGTGAGCTGGATTAAAGGTTTTTGCAGAGAATATGAGGTGAGCGATGAGACTCTGGGTTTGGACGTGGTTGCTGAAGTTGAGCCCGATGGCCAATACCTGAATACAAAACATACACGCCAACATTACCGGGAGCGCTGGTATCCGAAGCTCTTTGAGCGGGGCACGTATGAATCCTGGCTGGAAGCTGGCGGGAAGAGCCTGGTTGAGCGGGCGGCGGAAAGGACGGAGTCCATTCTCTCTGAGCATAAACCTGAGCCTCTTGCCAGGAAAATTCGAGAAAAACTCAAGAAAATTGTATCCAGAGCCGTACGATAAGAATATCCTTATTTCCTGTTATAATATTTATATCCCCAATCTAGTTACAGTCATGTTTAAGGAAGCAACTCTTGAAGCGACACTGCTACCGGCTCAAATCGGTATTGCATGTAAAATCTATAAAAATCAAACGTGAAATTTATTTATCTTTATTTAAGTTCCTCTTCTAGTGCTTTCTAGAGATATCCATTCTTATTTTAGTTTTTAGCGCCTTTGCTCTGGAGTAATTGGACTATGCTTTTGCGCTCCAGAGTCGTTGCCTGCTTAAGGGCTGTAGAGCCAAAATTGTCTTGAGCATTGATATCTGCTCCCGCATCTAGCAAAAGCTTGACTGCTTTCTCTGCGCCTGTCATGGCAGCGATCATCAAAAGAGTCCGACCATCCAGGTCTTTGTCATTGACGTTCGCTCCGGCTTTAAGCAGTGCCTGTATGATCTCAAGGTGACTCTCGGCAGTCGCCTCAATCGAGGCTGTATCGCCATCGTATTCTCTGGCGTTGATATCTGCTCCCGCCTCCAGCAGAGTTTTTACAATTTCAGTCTGACCACTGCTTGCCGCCCTTGTTAAGGCCGTTCCGCCGAACTTATCCCGGGCATTCACGTTGGCGCCAGCCTTCAAGAGGACATTTACTACAGAGGTATATCCGCCCTTGACGGCCCATATCAAGGCTGTCTGACCCATAAAATCCTCTTTGGCATCAACGTTGGCGCCTTTGTCCAATAGAGCTTCTACGACTGGAGAATAGCCGTTCACTGCAGCAAGCATCAACCCGCTCCAGCCATCTTCATGCTTCACATTTACATCTGCTCCACTGTTCAATAATGCTCTTACGGCTTCAACATCGCCTCGCATTGCAGCAAAGAGCAAGGCCATCTTACCATCGGCCTTGACCTCCGCTCCCCTGCTCAGGAAAGCAAGGGCAGCTTGAGAACTCAATCGCCGCCCCTTCTTGGCATCGACAACCAAATAAGGCGGGAGATAGGCCTCCAGCGGAAGCAGCGTTCTGGATATTTCACGAGGGGCACCATAATCCTGAAGCAGTTTTGCGACCTCGGCGTGGCCGAGCGCCTCTGCCATCAGCACGGCTGTCCGTCCATTAGTTGATGCTGCCTTAACGTCTGCGCCCTTATTCAATAGGGCCTGCACTGTAGCTTTGTTCCCGGATATAGCAGCTAACATCAATGCTGTCTCATGGTAGGCCTCCCCCTTTGCATTTACGTCCGCACCTTCTTCCAGCAGCGCTTCCACAACTTTAGTTGGGCCGCATGATACTATCAGCAACGGCGTTTGGCCTGTGAGTTCGGATCTTGCCTCGACATCAGCTCCCGCACTTAAAAGTGCCCGTACGGTATCCAAGGATCCACGATACACGGGTGCAAGCAAAGGTGTTTGTCCGAACAGATTCTTGGCATTTACATCTGCCCCACGCTTCAACAAGAGCTTCACGACAGGAGTGTGGCCTTTGCTTGCTGCCTGATGCAATGCAGTTTGATTCTGCTCATCTCTAGCATTAATGTCTGCACCGCTGTCAAGCAAAGCTTCAACGACCTCGGAATCGCCTTTACTGGCCGCTTCTATCAAGGCCAATCCAGTGTCAGGTATTTTTGCTTCCAGGATGAGAGCCAGCAGACGATCAACTTCTTCGACACCAGGTCCGCGGAGAGGAATATCGGAGTTGACTCGGTGGACGACCACAAGATTTGCCCAGGGTACTATGTAGAGTCGATGGACGTTTATGCCGGAGGTCCAGTAGACATTATCTTTTAGTCTAAGGCCACCGGGCAGCAGCTTTCCTTTCAGGTACATCCTCCAATTTGCATAACCATAAAGAGTTTTTGTTCCGTAATAGATAGAATAAGGAGTCCAGCTGTCCCTGATCCACTTAGCGGGAACGATTTGCTGACCGCGCCATTGGCCGTTTCGGAGATAAAGCAAGCCAAAACGGGCCAAATCCCGCGCCGATATACGGAAGGGGTATGCGGGGAAACGAGTATTCACGTTATCACCGTGGCTGCCGCGGAAGTACGTGCAGTCTTCTACAGAAAAATCTTCCATTTGCAGAGGATCGGCAATGCGGCGCTTAAATTCTTCAAAGAGCTTTGTTCCAGTTTCTTGCTCGAAAATTGTCCCCAATACATTGAAATCCCAGTTATTGTAGTGGAAAAAAGTTCCTGGCGGATGACTGCCGCGCGGAGGATTATCAAGCGATCCGCCAAGGTATAAAGCCGGAAGATAGATTCCAGACCGGCCTTTAAGAAGGTGTCGGATCGTAGCCTGTTTTTCGGAAGCCGTGAGTGGCTGGTTATCATCGATCCCCAGCTCTTCCAGTGTGGCGTCAAGATCAATATGGCCCTCCTGGACGTGGATGCCAAAGATAGAATTAAGCAGGCTTTTACGCATGGAGTGTGCCCGGAAATGCCTTGAAGTATCGCCCCATTCATCAAGGATAAGGCCATCGACAACAATCACAACAGCTGCGCTGCCGATCTTTTCAAACTGTTCTTTTGCAAGTTTAAGTTTCTCCGACGACCAGCCCCTTACTTCTGGGCGGCTCGCCTTCTCCCAATGCTCTCCTGGATATCGCTGTTGAGCGAATGACCGAAGGAAAGGCAGCAGAATCATGCCCAGCATAACTAAAACTGAGAGGATAGCCTTCTTTCGAAATCTCAGCAATTTAAAGACTCGCCAGAGAAAAGATATTGGCTCTGTTACTCCGGATTTGCTCATTGGCCTAATCTCCTTCATATAGATTGAGAATCGCCTCATGTCTTTAAACATCATTTATATCCTCATAAAATTTTTTTCAAGAGAAAAGTTACCTTGTCTTTTCAAAAATATTTGTTATTATCGGGTTCGATAGGAGGTATAAATACTTAAAAGATACCAAGTTCTTCTTAGTGATTGGATAGAAGATTATATTAAATTAGTTGCTGAAAAATATGATTTAAGTTCTTCTGCAGTCATTAGAGTGCATATGGCTCTTGCAATTATATTTGTAATAACCACTCTGCATCCAGAATATAAACCGAATTTTGCAGATAAAAAGTTTCAATAATTATCCAAGAAAGCTACTAGGGGAAAATTAGACGAAGCAGAAGCGCACCAAATGTTGTCTAGAATTCTCTTTGAATCAAGAAAAGCAGTTGAATTTAGATTACCTGAAGATATAAGGCAAAAAAAATAACATAATCCCCAACAGAAATTTCGAATTTGGCAAAATGATGGAGAATTTTTAGGCGAGAATTGATTTTTCGTAATCCTTTATTGAGAAGAAACTCTGTGGAGCTTCAAGCAGGATTGACTCCTCGTCGGGGTAGGCAGTAGCGCCACTTAGTTTTAGCAGAACCGAAACAAAGACTTTCAAAGCATCCTGATGGTCTTGAATCCCGGGAGAAAATTTTGTCGGATCAAAGCTTGTACTTAACAGCCTGATAGTGCGAATCTTATGTTCATTTGTTTTCGGGTCATCCAGAAAGAGGTCAATCAACAGGAAAGGCAGTTCCTGGTCAGGTGCAATTTCAGCGATGGCAATGGACTTTACTTTATCGAGTGGAAGCAATTGATGGCCGATTTCATCCATATTCAACGCTATTTTCCCATCTTTCACATTTAATGGAGTTGCTTTGATTGCCATTATGGGCTGATTTGGAGCGCAGCCTCTTTCAGGCTTGTCGGGCTCGACTCCCTGCTGGACTTCGGGACTTAATCCCAACTGGCTTTCAAGCTGTGCTGTTATATGTTCCTGATTGCCTACCACTTCATATGCCTCTCCCCTATCGCTTACGGCAGGAGTTTCTGTCAGCCTACTTTGCAGTTCTTTTAATTTTGTCTTTAATACATCCTTTTGTTCGTTATCAATCTCCGGATGCTGGAGGCAGAGTTCTATTACCCTTTTTGCTATTTCAGGGCTATGTTCCAAAGCAGCACTGGCAAAATTCTGCAATAATCCAGGAGATGAATTCAAATCAACTTCTTCGATAAGTTCACTGGCTAATCCCTTTGCTTCTTTATAATCATGGCGCTCTGTCAAATATTTCATCAACATAAATTTGCATGTCATGTTGAGGGAAGCCTGAGGCGCTTTCTCTTTCAAATCCATAAAATGAACCAGGGCAAGATCCATTAAATTACGTCTTATCTCGCTCTCTATCATTCTGATGTAAAATTCTGCCGCTTCTTTTTCCTTTCCGAGCTCTTTTCCTTGATTCCATAGGCCTTCTACTACATCCTTGTTCATGGGATTTTTTCTTGCTGCGCCCAGGAGGAGGGCATATGCTTCCTCCGCCTTCCCTTCGTTTATTTTCTGAGTGGCTTCTTCAAACGCTTTATACCCTTCATCCACAAAGTGAACTTGAGCTTCAATCTTGGGGTGAACATACTTTTCTTCTATCTTGAAATACTTCATTCCAAATGCCACAACAACACCAAAGAGAAATCCCCAGATATGTGCCCAATGGGCTACGCCTCCACCCTCTGCATTGGCTGAGTCGATAGCACTGACGTTGAAAATTTCTAAGCCCAGCCATATCGGCAGCATCAGCCAGGCAGGAGCTTTGAAAGTTCCCCTGATCAAGAGGAAGAAAATATAGAAAAACTTGATCTTAGTTTTCCAGTATCTTATCAGAAAGGCCCCCATGAGGCCGGCAATAGCCCCAGACGCCCCGATCAATGGTCCCGTAAAATTGGGATAGTATAGAGAAAACATAAAACCCGAAAATATTCCCGCTGTTATGTAAAAGACTGCATAAATCGATCTTCCCCAGACATCTTCGATGAAAGGGCCGGTCAGATAAAGCAGCAGCAAATTTCCGAACAAATGCAGCAAGCCACCGTGGATAAACATATAGGTCACAAGTCCGATGAAAGATTTTCGGGCTGGAATATATCCATATTTTCTATAGGGGGCATTATTTATAGTATTTTTCAACTTCTGCGACAGTTGATCTAGTTTCTGTTGTTCCTCATCTTGAAAAAGGTGGATTTTACGAGATTCGCTTCTGGGGAAGGTGCCAAGCATTTTCTCGACATCTTCATTTTGTTTTTCTCCAAAAAGCAGCTTTTTAGTTTCCGGATCAAGCTTGAGGTATGGATGTTGGACATAATAATTTACGAGTTCCTTTGCGGTGCTTTCTAACTCTTTGGATGTCTTGCTTATCTCAACTGATGTAAGTACAAATATGAATAAACAGCTTGCCATTAAGAAGAACGATACCCAGGGTAGTCTTCGGACTTTGTCACTTTCATGCCCGATTGGAATAATCATATTTATCTCTTCCTTTTAATGGCCCGCATTTACTTTAAATCTTCTTTTCTATAAGAATTAATCTTTTAATTGCTTCCTCTTAAAGAAGGCTCCAGTATAGAAGGTGGCTTGCGAGCTTTGGGTAACTAGTACAGGGTTCAAGCACACAAGCAGGACTCTATTGATTTGCAGTTTACCCTTTTTAATTGCACGTTCCAGATTAAGATTTAAAATGAAATTTTGTATTTTTGCCGAAGATAGGTCAATCGCCTTTTGAGATGAATTGATGGGTTATTTTTCGATGATTTATGGGTGAAAAGGACACAGGAAAAGCAGCTTGTACCCCTTTTCTACTTTTATGGGTGAAAGAGAAACGGAAAAAGCA